>CAYGPP010000038.1:0-16388 GCA_964351885.1 uncultured Marinoscillum sp. | reverse complement strand
TCAATTACGGACTGCTCGATAATATATCCGTCATAGCGAGCCTGCGAAGCTATCTTTCTTAAGGAAGTAAACGGTGTGATGGATTACTTCGCTTTGCTCGTAATGACGATGCTGAAAAAGTAAGCGGTAATGCCATTCAAATACTTCTTATTTATTCAGGTAACTGATCTATCTGGTATAGTTAAAATACTCTAACCCAACTTTAATTTCCCAAAACTTACAATTAGTAAAAGGATATTTTCCTTAGCGTGTAAATCCTGCTAATTTTGTATTCCGAATTGACTAGCCCCATTAAGTCAATGACAAATATTTCCAAAAGGCATTTTTTAGCGAGCAAGCATGAAGCGCATAGTGATCAAAGTAGGTACGAACGTATTGGCCAAACCAGACGGTACGCTTGATAAGTTGATTTTTCGGCAAATCGTTGTGCAATTGGTGAAGCTCATTGGCCAAGGGTGGAATCCCATTTTGGTTTCCTCAGGAGCAGTAGGCGCTGGTAAGAGCATAGTTGGAGAGACCAATATCACCAATGAAGCCACACGCAGACAAGTGCTTTCAGCTATCGGACAAGCTTCATTGATGAAGCGTTATTACGAACTATTCGCGGAGTATGATATCGTGTGCGCGCAGGTGCTGACTACAAAGGAAGACTTCACGGAAGGTGAGCATTATCAAAACATGATCAACTGTTTCGAGGGTTTGTTAGGAGAAGGAATCGTGCCAATTGTCAATGAAAACGATGTGGTATCACTTACAGAATTGATGTTCACAGACAATGACGAATTGGCTGGACTTACCGCCTCAATGATTGGTGCGGAAAAGTTAATAATCCTGAGTAATGTCAATGGACTGTATGACTCTGAAAGTAAGGTGATTCCTAACGTTGAGTTTTTGGATGATGCCGCCAAATCACACATTACCACTGATAGATCAGGCATGGGAAGAGGAGGGATGCTCTCAAAATTTGATACGGCAAAACTAGCCGCATCTAAAGGAATAGAAACCTTCATTGCCAATGGCAAGGAAGACAACATCATATTGGCAATAGAGCAAGGGAAACCAGTCGGAACTTGTTTCAAAATCAAATAGGCGTATGAAAGAGGAGATTTTAGCATCACTCAAGCGAGTACAGATAGCGAGTCGAGAACTCATAGGTTTAGCGGATGAGACAATCCAGGTAATCTTGAATGAAGTGGCTGATCTGTCATGGGAATCTAGAGCAGATATATTGGCAGCAAATCAGCTAGACTTAGACAGAATGGATCCAAAAGATCCAAAGTATGATCGATTGCTGCTAGATGAAGACCGACTGATAGGCATCCTTGAGGACATGCGTCGAGTGGCTAAGCTACCAAGTCCATTGGGTCAGTTCTTAGAGGATCGAATCCTTGACAATGGATTACAAATCTCGCGTGTTGCTGTTCCAATTGGCGTGATAGGCGTGATTTATGAATCTCGACCAAACGTCACTTTCGATGTGTTTTCGCTTTGCTTGAAAACTGGGAATGCTTGTGTACTCAAAGGAAGTAGAGATGCCAAAGATTCCAATTTGGCAATTGTAAGGATCATCATTGAGGTGCTAAAAAAGCATGGACTAGAAGATGTATTGTATTTGGCTCCAGCTGAGCGAGAGAGCCTTGTGCATATTCTGACAGCTGAAGGGTTGATTGATTGCGCAATTCCACGAGGTAGTCAAGGGTTGATAGACTTTGTGAGAAAAAACGCTTCCATTCCAGTGATCGAAACTGGAGCTGGCATTGTACATACTTATGTAGATTCGAGTGCTGATTTAGCGAAAGCGAAAGCCATCATACAAAATGCTAAGACACGAAGAGTGAGTGTCTGCAATGCTTTGGATTGTCTTGTGTTGCACAAGGATCAATTGAACTCACTACCCGATTTGGTAACTGGTATGGATCATGAGCATCAAGTAGAAATTTTTGCGGATGAAGCATCTTTTGAGGAATTGAAAGGCAAGTATTCACATGATTTGTTGCATTTGGCGAAAGACGAAGATTTTGGTGTCGAATGGCTGAGTCACAAGATGTCGATACGAGTTGTCGATGATTTTGAAGCGGCATTGCTTCACATTGCTACTTATAGTTCAAAACATAGCGAGGCGATTGTGGCTGAAGATCAAAAGACCATAGATTCATTCTTACAAAGGGTAGATGCTGCTTGCGTATATGCCAACACATCCACAGCTTTTTCAGATGGTGGAGAGTTTGGTCTTGGGGCGGAGATTGGCATCAGCACACAGAAGCTACATGCAAGAGGGCCAATGGGTTTGAGAGAGATGACCAGCTACAAATGGGTGATAAAAGGCACCGGTCAAATTCGTTAATTGTTAATTCACTTTTTCTATAGCTATGAGCTTATTCAACGTTTATCCACTCTTTCCAATCACGATTTCCAAAGGTGAAGGAAGCTATGTCTATGACAATTCCGGAACTAAGTATCTCGATCTATACGGAGGCCATGCGGTTATTTCCATTGGCCATTCACACCCGAAGTATGTGGAGCGAATTACCCAGCAAGTAAGCCAACTGGGCTTTTATAGCAATTCGATTCTCAATCCTCTACAAGAGGAGTTAGCTGATAAGGTCGCGTTACTAGCGGGTCGACCTGATTGGGATTTGTTCCTGTGCAATTCTGGTGCCGAGGCTAATGAAAATGCGTTGAAGCTCGCATCTTTTCACACTGGTAAAAAGAAGATCATCTCATTTACTGGTGGTTTTCATGGGCGAACTTCATTGGCGGTAGCAGTTACCGACAATCCAAATATTGTTGCTCCTGTCAACGAAACCGAGAACGCGCTTATTTTGCCATTCAATGATATTGCCGCTTTGGATGAGGCTTTTGCCAATAATGAAATTGCTGCGGTAATCATTGAAGGAATTCAGGGAATAGGAGGAATTAATATTCCAGACGCAACTTTCATGCAGGCCATCAGAACGCTCTGTGATCAACATAATTCCGTGTTCATCGCCGATGCAATCCAATGTGGATACGGACGATCAGGTCAGTTTTTCGCCCATGACTTCTATGGAATTGAGGCTGATCTTTATACGCTGGCAAAAGGGTAACGGGTTCCCCATTGGAGGAGTTCTGATCTCGCCAAAATTTGAAGCTAAATTTGGAATGCTTGGAACTACGTTTGGTGGAAACCACTTAGCGTGTGCAGCGGCTCTCGCTGTAGCAGAGGTAATCGAAGAGGAGAGACTAATAGAGAACGCGGCTAACGTAGGAGGCTATCTAATCAAGGAGCTATCGGCATTAGATGAGGTAAAAGAAGTGCGGGGTAGAGGCTTGATGATCGGAATCGAATTTGATTTTGAAGTGGCTGCTTTACGTAAGTCCTTATTGTTCGATCATCAGGTTTTCACAGGTTCGGCTACCAATAAAAACACGATTCGCTTGCTTCCTTCTCTCGCCCTCAAGCAAGATCAAGCAGATCAGTTTTTGGAGATTTTCGCTAATGCTTTAAGGTCTTAATCACGCAAACCGATTACATCAAAAAATTCAATCATTTATACAATCAATGATAACCGGAGCTACAATTAGTGCTGCATTGTTGATTCCTCTTGAAGTGTCATGTTTTATCACTTTGAATCAACTGAGAGCATTTATAGTCCTTCATTGATGTATAGTTGATGTATTGAGATCCACTTCCTTGTGCATTATTGATGTAGTGCTATTTTCATAAATAGACCTCTTTAATTACTTAATTGTCAATTGGCTATCATTATTAGAATACTTTATTGATAAATTAGTAAAGGTTCATGTTGATTAGATTGAACGTTTGATCAGTTTGTCTACTGATATTAGAAAAGCTCGAATATGTGATTGGCCGATTCAGAGAATATACTCTGGAGACAAATAACACTTAAAGGAAGTCTATGCATTCTACATTACAAAAGTCTATTTTCAATTTGCTCTTGCTTGCACTATTTAGCTGCAGCTTTTCTGTTTACGCCCAAACGACCAACGTTGGCAGTGGGAGTTATACCAATACTTTCCCAGGTACTGATGAAGCAGGAAGAAATGGGTTTCCTCCTGGTACACCACAGTTGAGTGGAGATGCAGTGGGTAAACCTGTTCCTACCAATGATTGGTGGTCGAAGTTGGTTTTGGAAAATCACGCTGATAACCTTTTCAATTATCCTATGACGATGAAAACCACCAATAGTGGTTTGATCATCACTTATATTCCTTGGGGAGTTATCGGTGACTCAGCTCCAATAGAGGTTGGTTTATCAGGATTAAACGCTACTAAGACTACTGTTTCGAATTACACAGATTGGACCGTGACTATGAACTGGAAGGATGCTTCACATGAAATGAAAGTCACGTCAGGTATCGGAATGCCATTTTTGTATTTCGAAAAAGAGCGTGATGATGTTTTGGAGATTAAAGTAAATGGAGGTTCTGCAAGTATATCAGGAGAACTGCTGATTATCGAAAATGCAAGTGCAGATGCTGACTTTGTTTTTTATGCTCCAGCTGGAAGCTCTTGGACTCAGAGTGGAAGTGTTTACTCGTCTAGTTTGAATGACAAGGACTACTGGTCGATGGCAATGCTTCCGCAAAACAATACGAACGTATCTGCTGTAGCAAATGAGTATAAGAAATACGCTTATGTATTTCCAAGTAACACGAGCACAGCTTGGAGTTATGACGAGGCTACTTCAGTGATGAAAACTGATTTTACAGTAACAACCGATGTAAAGGAAGGTACTGAAACCAATATGCTCATTGGATTGCTTCCGCATCAGTGGGACAACTTATCTGATGATTCGGCTCAGCCTAGCGAGTATAGTTACAGTTCTGTAAGAGGAGAACTCAAGACCATGGCTGGCAATTCCTTTAGTGTAGAGAATACCTATAGAGGAATCTTGCCTACCATGCCTTACCTGGCCAATTATAGCGAAGGCTTTAGCCCGTCAGAAATGGCATCAAAAATTGATCAAATCAAGAATGATGGCTTGGCTACATGGACGGACTCATACAATGAGGGTCAGGTGATGAATCGCCTCATTCAAACAGCGAGAATCGCTGACCAAACTGGAGATATGGAAGCTAGAGATCAGATGATCGCTACGATCAAAGAACGTCTCGAAGATTGGCTATCCTATGAAGCAGGGGAGAAAGCATTCTTGTTTTATTACAATACTAGCTGGTCGGCATTATTGGGTTATCCAGCAGGACATGGTCAAGACAACAACATCAATGATCACCATTTCCATTGGGGATATTTTATTCATGCTGCTTCATTTATGGAGCAGTTCGAACCTGGGTGGGTGGATCAATGGGGTGAAATGGTCAATCACTTGGTGAGAGACGCTGCAACTGTAGATCGAAGTGATCCTAAGTTTCCTTATCTAAGAAATTTCAGTCCATACGCAGGGCATTGTTGGGCGAATGGATTTGCATCATTTCCGCAAGGAAACGACCAAGAGTCTACCTCAGAGAGTATGCAATTCAATTCGTCTTTGATCCATTGGGGAACGATTACAGGCAATAACGAAATAAGAGATTTAGGGATTTATCTATACACCACAGAGCAGACTGCTATTGAGGAATATTGGTTGGATGTACATGAGCGCAATTTTAAGGACGATCAACAGTACTCATTGGTTTCTCGAGTTTGGGGTAATTCTTACGACAATGGTACTTTTTGGACGGCAGATATCACCGCCTCTTATGGGATCGAATTGTATCCGATGCATGGTGGTTCATTGTACTTAGGACAGAATACCGACTATGTGACCAAACTCTGGTCAGAGATAGAATCCAATACAGAGATACTTAGTGATAATAGTACGAACCCTAATCTGTGGCATGATACGTTTTGGAAATTACTTTCTTTCATTGACCCGCAAAAAGCGATTGACCTCTATGATAAATACCCAACCCGAATTCTAAAATTCGGAGTATCTGATGCACAGACTTATCATTGGCTCCACGCCATGAATGCTTTAGGCAAGCTGAAGACTGATGTAACCGCCGATTACCCAATCGCTGCGGCATTTGATAAGCAAGGGTCACTTACCTATGTGGCACACAATTACTCCAAAAGTGACATCACAGTAACATTCTCTGATGGATTCCAACTTGAAGTGGCTGCTGGCAAAATGGTGACTAACAAGGACGCTTCGGTGACAGGTACGATCACCTCAGATTTTGATCAGGCTTATGTAAATGGTAGTGTGAATTTGACTGTCACGACAAATGGTGAGGGAGTTACGAAGGTAGAATTCTACGATGGTGGCGTATTAATAGGCGAGGATGCAACTGCTCCTTACGAATTCAAAGCCGAACAATTAGGTTTGGGATTGCGTGGTTTATACGCTCGCGTTTATGAGGATAATAATTTTAATGTGACCAATAACCTTTCTATACAAGTAGGTGAGCAAGTACCCTATTCAGGTACCGCAATGCCTATTCCTGGAACTATCGAGCCTGGGCACTATGATAAATTTGAAGGAGGGGTTGGTCAGAGTATTTCCTATGTAGATGTAAACCAAATCAATGAAGGAGGTTTTAGACCAGAGGAGTATGTCGATGTGCTCGCCGTTGACGGAGAAGGAGCAACGCTTGGTTGGATTTCGTCTGGCGAGTGGACAGAATATACAGTAGATGTAGAATCTGCAGGCGTCTATGAAGTATCTATGAGGTATGCATCTGGGAATGCTAGTGGAGGAGGACCTTTTTACTTTGAAATTGATGGGGACAAAATCAGCGATAATATCTCTTTTAATTCTACAAGCACAACAAATTGGAATACATGGGCAACCAAAACAGCCAATGTCAACTTGAATAAGGGTAAGCATGTACTCAGATTGGTTTTTGAAAATGGTGAATTCAATTTGGGTAAAATGACGTTTGCTAGGACTGGAGATTTGAGCTATTCACCACCGGTGGCTGATGCGGGAGGTAACGTAGTGGTAGTCATACCAGAAACTACTGCCACATTGGATGGGTCAGCCAGTGCAGATCCTGAAGGCGAAAGTCTAATTTATCTATGGGAGCAAGTTTATGGGCCTTCAATCATCACCTTTTCAGATCCGACTGTTGAATCTCCAGATTTATCGGACCTAGTGGAAGGAGTGTATAAATGTCAATTGACTGTGAATGATGGGACGTATTCTTCTAAGAGTTCGGTTCTTGTGATCGTTTCCGCTACCGCCAACACGACACCTTCCGTAAGTATCACATCGCCAAAGAATGGTGATTCGTTCAGAGAAGGTAGTGAAGTGAAGATTGTTGCAGCTGCAAGCGATTTGGATGGTACTGTAGCTAAAGTTGAGTTTTTTGATGGGACGACTAAACTGGGAGAGGATGCCACAGCACCGTTTGAGTATATGTGGGCTGGTGCGACTGTTGGTAATCATGTATTATCAGCAATAGCTACAGATGATGGTGGAGCTACAGGTACTTCAACAGATGTAAGCATTGATATAGAGGAAGTCAATTCATGCAGTACTACTTCTTCTGAGTCAATCGAAGGTTCTTTTTCTGTAGGATACAAAGCCACATTTGAATCTGCTGGCACAAATCTGACTGTGAGGTTTGAGTTACTAGATACAGATAAAGTTGGAGTGGTAGCATTCCTTTGGACACAAACTCCTTTTTCAGAAGTTCAGATGGATCATGCTGGCGGTACCTCATTTTCTAAGAATATTAGTGGATTAGCTGTAGGCTCTAAGGTTAGCTATGCTTGTAAGTTCGCTTTTGCTGGAGGCCTATCCGTGACCAAATACATCGACTATGTAATTGGTGATGACTGTGATGATACTGCAGATACAGAAGGCCCTGCCAACTTTACGGCGGTAATTGGAGAAGTTACTTCGACTGCTATAACCGTGAAACTAAATGCCGAAGATGCATCAGGTGAGGTGGTGTACAAAATCACCATTGGTTCGAGAGTGGAGACCATAGCAGGTGAGTCAGGTAAAGAGATCTCAAAGTTTATCAATGCATTGACTCCTTCTACGGCATATGACTTGTCAGTCACAGCTAGTGACTTAGCTGGTAATCTGGCTGAGAACAATCCAATCGCGCTGAGTGCTACAACGGGCGAGGATACAAATACAGCTTGTACAGGGTCTGATTTCAAAGCACAGCAGGGAGCCTTTGATGTTGGATATAATTATGATTTCGAGACAGTCGGTAATGATGTCAAAATCACTTTTGAGTTCTTGGATCCCAAAGATGGAGTGTTTGCTTTTCTGTGGACAGAAACACCGTTTTCTGAAGTTCAGATGAGCAATGTATCCGGTAAGACGTTTACTCACACGGTTACAGGGCTTACCGTGGGAGAGGTGGTCAGACGAGCAGTGAAATTCGAGTTTGCTGGGGGACTGGCTGTCACTCGATACTTTGATTATACTGTGGGTGATGATTGTTCTGGAAAGCCATTGTCGGTTTCAGTTGGTACATCTTTCGAAGAGCTCCAACTCAAATACTATCCTAATCCAATTCAGAATTCTCTGTCTATTGAAAGAGTAAGTGGACAATCATTCGAAATAGTATCTGTCATGGATCTGCAAGGAAAAGCTTATGCACTGCCGATTGTAAGTTCAAGTGATCAGTACCAATTAGACTTTTCGGGACTAAATGCCGGATTGTATTTCATCACGATGGTCAATGATCAGAAAGAGAGAAGGACTATTAAGGTGATCAAAGATTGATGATATTTTAAAAAATGAGAACCACCAGATCAGAATATCCATAACGGTATATGGTCAGAGGATGACAAAAACTTTAAAGGTAATTTTAGTTGATTTGTTTGTTTTCATACTCGAGAGTCACAGCGAAAGTTGTGGCTCTTTTTTTATGTTTATCAGGAGTATTTCATTGAAATACTCTAAATGAATTGATTGCTAGTCTCTCTTCTAACCGCACACTTTTTTCCTATGCTTCCTCACTCAAGTTATGTTGTAACTCTAGCAATTCCTTTAGATAACTCATCTCATCACGTATTCCTTTACGGGCAAAGTATGCGACTATGACCGCACCTACGAGATACGATGCATCAATTAGAATCATCATGGGCAAGGTGAAATAAGGGCTAAATTCAGGTTTCATTGGAGGGGTTTCCCGATCATTCCGTTTTCTCTGTCGGGATAATCCAAGCGTTATTCTCTAGGTTGATTGCTCCGCCCATTTGTTCTATGACCACTCTGTCCACGATGATTAAACCTTGACTGGCCATATTCTCGAATGTGTCGAGACCTTGATTGGGGAAGTTTTGACGGGTGCGATGGATGTTGAATTGATTGGAAAATTTCCTTCCGAAGGCTTTTTCTATTCCTTCTTTCCCAATCATAAACCCCAGAAGACCACCCCAAGTAGCTGTTGGGTTATCTGAATCCCAACCAGAGAGTGATCCGATCTTGATGGTTTCCACAATGTCTCCTTCACCATAAAATAAGCTTACCAAGCCTGCAGCAAAGTTGATACCTGCAGCAAAACAGCCATTGCAGTACAAGTTCTTCGCTGTGATATCATATCCATCTTCTTGATTGACTTGATATCTGTAGTATATCGAGTCTCTGGTCTGCTCCCAGGGAATTCCGCTGTTGTAGAGTTTCAGCACATAATCATACATAGATGATGGATATGTTTCTTCGATCAGTCCATTTCGAGCTTCACTAGCTAACCAAGAGATTTGATTATCAATAGATAGCGCAGTATCTACTTTAGCTGCCAATGCATACATCCTAACGTAAAACTCAGAGATATCCTCTGCTTCTTCTCTAGCAGTAGTTTGGATGGGTAGTCGAGCCATATTCAAGGCAATGTCCGGTCTGGAAGGAGAGAAGAAGCCAAAGATCTCTGTGGTCAATTGTGCATCTATCATTTCAAAATGCTCATTATTAATAGGAAGGCTTGTCTCAGGGGGTAGCATTCCATCCCTCATGAGTTCAAAAGCCCTTTGATTTGAAACCCACAAATAGTTCTCTTCTTCAGCTTTGATGTGCTTCATCCAACCTGCCCGAATTTGCTCTGAAGTCAACATGCTGGTCTCATTGGTAAAGAGCAGGTGCTGGTACATGTATTCTATATCCGTATCGTCATCTGATCCCCAGATTTCTGTAGTATCTCTAAATACAAAATCTATTGTTGGCGATAAGTCACTAGGAATGCCTTCTCCCCAAATGCTTGGTTGATCTGGTTTTCCCCAGTCTTCTCTGGTATAGAAATCTCCAGTTTTGATTGCTCCAATGTTCCCAATTTTGTCCATTTCGGTAACCAGGCCAGTCCAATTGGCAATGCATTGACCTAACCAAAAACCATATAGTTGATCTTGGTATTGCGCTCTTGAAATGATTATCGATTCAGAGCTCTGATGTAAAATGGAAGCTGTATTCTCGTTGGTATTTTTATCTACATTGACACATGAAAAGAATAAGGCGGAGAAATGGAATAGTATTAACGAGAATTTGAATTGAGATAATGACATGATGAGATATCCTTCATTTAGGACATTGGTAAGTTAAAGTAACTGCTCTGTTTTGGTCTGAAATTTCAAAACTCTTCACATTCGGCTCGATAAAGAATGGATGATTAGGTTTAATCAAGTGCATTTCTCATCTGTTCCTTTATTTGGAGTTTCGGGTATGCGTAATTACAATACGCTTACTCTCTGCTTTTACTGCTTCATTCTTTCTGTGTCCCCAGATCTTATTTCTAGCCTTCTTGCCACTTTCTTCAAGGTTGATAATAGGAGACGGGTAGTCTTCCCCGATTTTCACACCACAGAAGGTTTGATCCATTTCGGTCATTAGCCATGGTTCGTGGATATGATTTGTGGGAACACCATTTAATTCGGGCACCCATTTTTTGATGAAGATTCCTTCAGGATCATGATCCAAAGATTGTTTCACCGGATTATACATTCTTATGGTGTTGATACCTGTAGTACCCGCTTGCATCTGAAACTGCGGATAGTGAATACCAGGCTCATAGTCCAAGAATTGATTCGCTAAGTGGTAAACACCTTTTCTCCAATCTTGATCCAGATGATGACAGAGAAATGAAACCAGCATGGCCCTCATCCGGAAGTTGATCCAGCCTGTGGCAATGACGCAACGCATGTTAGCGTCTATCAGAGGATAACCAGTTTTCCCTTCTTTCCATGCCATGAGGAACTCCGGATTATCATCGCGCTCAAGCAATTCAAATCCTCGATTAATGCAAGTGTGCTCATATTCGCACTCCATTTCAAATTTTTGAATGAAGTGACAGTGCCATTTGAGTCTTGTTAGTAGTCCACCAAATGAACGTTTGTGCTTTTGGAAGTTATCGTGAGTTTTTACATACTGATAAGCTTGCTTGATGCTCAGGTTGCCCCAAGCAAGATATGGCGAGATACGACCACAAGACTTTCTGCTTTCCGTTGGTTTTGAGATATGGTAGCTGTATTTCGCTCCTCTTTGATTGGCGAATGACTGAAGGTATTTCCAAGCATTGACTTCTCCTGCAGGCTGGTAATTATCTGAGTATTGTTCAAGTGTGGTTTGCAATTTCTTATCTAATCCAAAAGGATGCTGCAAGTGTGGGAGATCGTTTTTGCTAAACGTATTTTCAATGATCGGTTCACTCATTGTGACATACCAACTTTTGTCCCACCCACTGCGATTTTTTATTGCTCGTTGGATTCCATCACGTTGATATTCCACCCACTGGATGTTGTTTTGAGCCAGTATTCTTTTTACCTTCTTGTCACGGTTCCAAGTGGTCTCTATACCACTTTCTTGGTAGCTAAAGATTTGCTGGATTTCATACTGCTGTTGAATAGAGTCAAGAGCAGCTTCAAACTCTGAGTGAAATACTTCCACTTTTCTTTGATGCCTTCTTAGTTGTTTATCTATCTCTTGAAGGGTACGGTAGATAAATTGTAGATGTCTCTCTGAAGTATCTGGATGGCCAATGAGTGACGGTTCGAAAAGATAAATGATGAGATAGGGAAGTCCGGCTTTTTCGGCTTCTTGCAGCGGTCGGTGATCTTGTGTACGCAAGTCTCTTTTAAGCCAGACAAGATTTATTTTAGTCAACTAAGAACAGATTTAGTACTAATTAACCACAGGTTTTACTATAGTGTTTATTGAAAATAGAGAGATTTATAATTCCAGAGTCTAAAATTATTTCAACCACGGCTCAATCGAACTAGCGGGTTGCGATTTTGAGGGAGGCTCTAATAATAATAGTTCTATTTTTTTGTTACCTGAATGGTAGAGGTCACGTCAAGGTGATCATCGGACTTGAGCTCATCAAGCATCTCCTTTAACTCGTCCATCGTCTTGGTAAGCTGAACTATACGTTTCATTGATTTCTCATCCTTCTCCCCGTATCGTTCACTAATGCTGAAGATTTTCTGATTATGGAATTTGATCTTGTAGCTTATCAAATGAATAAGGATTTCCCTTGCTTCTTCTTGGGTAAACTCTCCATCAATCAGAGAAAATTCTCTTGTTACAGTTGATTCTATTTCTGATTTTTGCATTTGGGTTGTGGTAGACATGATTTGCTCGATTAATTAAATGCAAAACTGTGTAATTCTAGTCATAAATTTTTATTTATCTTTATTATTACAAGCATAATGATATCTAATGAACTATACCCTCAATCAACTTCAGATATTTCTTAAAGTCACACAGTATCAGAGTGTGACCAAGGCTGCAGAAGCGCTCCACTTAACCCAACCGGCAGTTTCTATTCAGCTTAAGAATTTTCAGAATCAGTTTGATATTCCCTTGTTTGAGCTAGTAGGGCGACAAATATACGTGACTGACTTTGGTAAAGAAATCGCTCAGGCGGCAGAACAGATTATCAACCAAGTAGATGAGATCAAGTACAAGACCTTGGCATTCAAGGGGCAACTCTCTGGTAGATTGAAACTTTCTGTGGTTTCTACTGGCAAGTATGTGATGCCATTTTTCTTAGCTGACTTTGTCAATGAGCACATGGGGATTGAGTTGATCATGGATGTAACCAACAAGCAAACCGTCATCAATAGTCTGGCTCACAATGAAGTGGATTTTTCGCTTGTCTCCATCTTACCAGATTCTATTCAGGTAGAGCACCTCGATTTATTGCCCAATAAGCTTTATTTGGTGGGGAGGGATTTGCCGAAATTAACCAAGAAAGCTGCTACTCAGGGGATATTCAAAGACCTGCCTTTGATTTTCAGAGAGAAAGGGTCAGGTACACGCCAAACAATGGAAGCCTTCATTTCCAAGCATAACATCTCAGTATCCAAGCGCCTCGAACTCACGTCCAATGAAGCAGTGAAACAAGCCGTGCTAGCTGGTTTGGGTTATTCTATCATGCCTGTGATAGGTATTCGCAGTGAGCTAGAATCTGGTGAATTACATATCATCCCAGTTAAGGAATTGCCAATAGAAACCACCTGGTCGCTCATCTGGCCTAAGGGTAAAAGACATTCACCGGTATCGGACGCTTTCCTTCAACATCTTCAGGCTAACCAATTAAAGATTACGGAAAAATACTTCGGGAAAGAACGAGGTTAGTTTTCGGCTACTCATGCGGGCTCCGCAATAATTGAAAAACACGTAATCGGAGTAAATATTGGTAGGTTGAGTAGCTAAGGCTTCACCTTCCATATCTTTTCTGAGGCTTCCAGATAAGTAGCCATAGCAGCAGAGCCGTACCAACCATAGATTTCAGAGTCCAAATAACCTGCACTGATTGCTGGGTCCGTCATCAGGATTTCAGTGGCTTCTTCCATCGGGATATCAAAAATGTAAATTCCACGGTAGCTCTTTTCGTTTTTCATCATCGGGCCTGCTACTATAAGTTTCTCTTCTTTTACCAATCGTCTAATATTAGCCATATGGCCTACAAAGCAACTATCTCTTTTGGTTTTGTTTGTAGATTCATTTGGCCCTGTTTTCAGGATCACAAATACGTATGACTTCATCCCATAATCATCTGCGCCCAGTTTTTCAGCTAGTTCAGGATCATAGTTGGGATTGGTGTTTTGCGCTGAAGCAAAACAGAAAGTGAATAGAACGATTGAAATTGACAGTAGATATTTCATAATCAATTATTGAAGGATAAGATTTAATGCTATAAGGGATCAAGTCTACCTATTTCCCAATTTTCCACCGATATAAGCCATTGGAATATAAGCCACCGCAATATCCAAAATGGCAAACCACGTAGGACCCGGAATCATTGTAATAGCCGTGATTCCTCCAAAAAGGAAAAGGACACCAATACTCAGAGCGAACTTCATCTTATGATTTGCAGCGATTAAAGCTGCGATGACTGCACCAGCAAGCGTACCAATTGCATGGGCTAAGAATGGAGGAGCAAAATATTGGGGCTCAGCCGTTTGCATAAAGGCCGAAAGAGACTCCATACTATTTGGGTCGACACCCTCCATGGGTAAAATGACACCACCAAGTTTGATAATGCCCATATTGACAACACTACCGCCAAACAATCCAGCGATTACAGCAAGGATATTTTTTAAGATTGGATTCATAACACAAGGGGATTAGTTAATGCTACTAGAAAGTTAAGTGATTAATTATTAATCCTTTTCGACTGGATGTGTTGCATATAGGTTGCTCCAAGATTGGTTCACTTATTTATCATCTTCAAAGAAGTGAACTTTGCATTCATATTCTGTTTGATCGATATCTTCTTTCTCTATCCAATATCTTGAAGTCAATAGTTCATAAGTAGAAGCGCTCTTCTTGGTGAGTAGCCAAATGAATTTCGCAGCATCTTTAAACGCTACTTTACCATCTATCTGGTCTGAATAGAGCCTTCTCAGGATGCTTTTTTCGACTAAGCTTCCGCTAATCAGCTTAGTCATAATTTCTTCCGTCATTTCTACTTTAGCGGCACTGTCATCAGGAAGTTCGATCGTGATGATAGAGGCTTCAGTATTCGGAAAAGTGCCATTGTATGCTTTGAAGAGTAATTGATTGATGTTGAACAAATCATAGTGTAACTCTGGCTCTGGATATTCCTCCGCCACTTTATCATCCTGCATCTCATTCGACAAGGTCTCTATTTGACCTTTCTTCAGCTGGTTACCGAGTTTATAAGTCAATACTATCTGAGCGGCTTCTTCTGGTTCAAAATCTGAAATCGCCATGTAAAGCATTTCCCTAAGCTCATCAGGACTGATTTGTTCCAGATCAGGGAAGTCAAACATTTTTAATAGCTCTATGAAATCTTGATTACTCCAATAGGAGTCGATCTCGTTTACATATTTGATTCCGGCTATTCTAACAGATATTTTCATCTAGGTTTTATTAATCTAAGTACAGTTTCCACTAACGTATTTAATCCGAAAATGGCGAATACTTTTGGCATATATTTATGAGAGACGATTTATCTCTAACCTGATTAATAATAGACAGAAAGGGTGATATGGACCATGGTCATTACCGCAAGAATTAAGAAAAGTGGCATCACAAATTTCAATCATCGGTCGAACCCAATTTTTAATACATACAATACCGCTAGGATCATTCCAGTAGGATTGATGATTTGAAATAGACCCATTCCGTTATCATTTGCCTTAGTTCTCGATATCAAGATACTGGTCAACAGGGGGTGTTTCGGAAAACAGCGCATAGCAAGACAAATTTGGCGAATGCTGCTGGCACTTTTTATCGCTCTTACGTCATTACTTTATGGTCAATCGCAGGTGTTTTCTGAGAAGATCAATGACACGGGCGTTTTAGATTTGCTTGTTTTGTCCGTTTTACTTTCTTTGGTATTTTGGTTGATCAAAGTGTACTTAGGTAAGAGGTTTTCGATCACCAATCCTTAATTGACTTAGAGGTCTCAATGGGATGCTAGTAAGGGAACATAAGATAAGAAGTGTTGATATGTGAGTGCAAACAGACCTTTTTTTAAAAAACTCACCGCAAATTCACATGGACTCAACCCTATTAACAATTCTTAGAAAGCAATGGCGGGTGATGGTTCTCCTATTGGTGCAATCTATTGCGCCATTGCATGCCCAAACACAAACCACAGATGCTGCTAAGCTTAAGAATATAGATATATTCCCAGCCATAAGTTATTCTCCTGAGACGAAATTGACTCTGGGAGCACTTGGTTATTGGTATCCTAGTTCGAATAGTAAAAGCCCTGAGACAGCTCAGTCTTACGTCAATTTCTTAGCCCTTTACACTACCGCCAAACAGATATTGCTTGAATCCAATTGGGATTTGTTTACCGAAGGAAACAAGATGCGAATCAGGGGAGGACTTGGATTTGCGCGTTTCCCAAATCGAAATTATGGTATAGGAAATCAGGCCAATAGTCAGATAACCGAATACGAGTTAAGAGCTGGAAGCATTATTGATTCGGTATCAACCAACTACAAACGC
>CAYGPP010000037.1:0-28238 GCA_964351885.1 uncultured Marinoscillum sp. | reverse complement strand
TTAGCTCTAAACCTAATTTACCTCCGGATATCTTCATGGTCGCAGAAGGCTTAGCATCTAGCTCAACCAATGGCACTTCTTGAAAGAAGCTCTCTCCATTCCCTGGCTCTAAACCATAACTTTCCAGTTCACCTTTCAAATAAGCAAGTGTTTTTGTTTCCCCCTCAGTAAATGGCTTTCTACCAAGAAAGTCATCTGACGCAAGTGTTTTTATATGTCTGGCCATTGCCACAGTGTCAATCAATGCTTTTTCGGCATTTTCTTCATCACGAGGAATAGGTGTGCACGATACGATTAGTACTAAAGCGGATAGGATTAAGAACTTGTTCATAGTATTGATTCAGTATTTGAAACGGGAAATTCGGCATATTAAGTGAAAGACTAAAATAGATGTTGATGAATCTTCTCAAACTCTTGATGATCGGTCAATTATCACTACAAAAAGGACTCGTTCATTTGGTTTAGCTTTTACAAATCCTTGCCTAACTTTCAGCTACAATTCAAACCCTAACTCAAATGATGAAATTCATTCAATTATTAACACTCACGACACTGCTCGTCGGGTGTACACAGTCCCAAAAGAATCAAGATCAAATTACGGAGATCCCAAAAAATCCAATGAGCGATAAATTGGATGATTATAAAACTGTCAAGTTGACTACTGACCTCTCCCTTTTGAGTGAGGCAGAAAAGCAAATGATCCCAAAACTTATTGATGCCGCAAAAATTATGAATGAGTTGTTTTGGTATGAAGCATACGGAGACAAAGACGAATTACTAAGTTCAATCACTGATGAGGCGACCAAACAATACGTGACCATCAACTACGGTCCTTGGGATCGATTGGATGGTAATAATTCCTTTGTAGAAGGTATTGGAGCAAAGCCTCTTGGAGCGAATTTCTATCCTAAGGATATGACTAAAGAGGAATTTGATGCCGCTGACTTAGAGGGCAAAAAGAGTCTCTACACATTCATCAGAAGAAATGATTCTGGTGAGTTGATTACTATTCCATACAATCAAATGTTTCCAGAGCAGATTAACAAAGCTTCGGATCTTCTGAAGGAATGCGCTGAGCTAGCGGAAGATGCTGGATTGAAAAAATATCTTTCTTTAAGAGCTGAGGCCTTATTGACGGATGATTATCAGTCATCGGATATGGCTTGGATGGATATGAAAACCAATGGGATCGATGTAGTCATAGGGCCAATCGAAAACTATGAAGATGCATTATTCAACTACAAATCTGCACACGAGGCCTATGTACTCGTCAAAGACAAAAGCTGGAGTGATCGTCTTTCAAAGTATGCTGCATTCTTGCCGGAGCTACAAAAAGGGTTGCCCGTTCCTGCTAAATACAAAGCTGAGAAGCCTGGAAGTGATGCCGATCTCAATGCATACGACGTAGTGTATTATGCTGGTGACTGTAATGCCGGATCTAAGACAATCGCCATCAACCTCCCAAATGATGAGCAGGTGCAATTAGCAAAAGGCTCAAGAAGACTTCAGTTGAAGAATGCTATGAGAGCCAAATTTGATGAAATATTACTTCCTATTTCCAAAGTATTGATCACACCAGAGCAACAAAAGCATATTACATTTGACGCATTTTTCGCCAATACCATGTTCCACGAAGTGGCACATGGCTTAGGGATCAAAAATACGATCAATGGAAAAGGAACGGTTCGTGAGGCTTTGCTTGAGCACGGTTCTGCTTTGGAAGAAGGAAAAGCTGATATCCTCGGATTATATATGATCACTCAGCTTCATGCCAAAGGCGAAGTGGAAGGAAACATTGAAGATTACTACACTACGTTTATGGCTGGTATCTTTAGATCAGTTCGATTTGGTGCTTCTAGTGCACATGGTAAAGCCAACATGATCCGCTTCAATTTCTTTAAAGAATATGGCGCATTCGCCAAACTAGAAGATGGAACTTACAAAGTGGACTTTGACAAATTGAAAGAAGCTATGGATGCCCTATCAGAAAAAATCCTCACACTTCAAGGAAACGGAGACTATGCAGGAGTTGACGCTTTAGTAAAGGAACAAGGAATTATTGGAGCTGATTTGCAAAGTGACCTTGACAAGCTAGGCGAGCAAAACATCCCTGTGGATGTAGTCTTTGAGCAAGGTGTAGACGTATTAGGCTTATGAAAATGAACATCCGTTGGGGAGAGCTAGTCATTCAAATGTTCTCCGTGAGTTTTGGTGTGTTATTCGCACTTTTGGTGAATCAAGCCATAGAGACTAAAAGAGAAACACAGGATTTAAACCTCGTGCTTCAAGGGCTCTCCAACGAAATGCGATTTAATAAGTCTTTTCTCGCCCGCAAGATTGGCTATTATGAAAAAGTCGTTTCGGAAATAGATTCGCTCCAGCGATCTGGAATCAAGTCAATAGGTGTTAACAATATCCCCAGTTGGAATGGTCTTCAACCACCATTCCTTAGGAGATCTTCTTTTGACTTGGGTTTGAGTACTGGCGTGTTTAAAAATTTCGATTATTCACAAGCCGATAAGATCTCCACCTTGTATGCTTTTCAGGATTTTTATGTGAAAATGATCGATATGTTTATTAACAAAATCATGTCCGACCCTACCAAACCAATCAAAGGTGGAGATGGTATGGGTATGAACATGATCAGAGGAACCTTTCATGAATGGATACAAATAGGAAATGAACTGACCAGATCAATAGATCGGATACTGAATACTTTGCCACCCCCAAGTGAATCAGAGTCTAAAGATTGAAAGGAAATTACCAGAAGAAATTAACACTGCTTTCAAGTATCTTCGCACAATAATTAAAAATTAGAAATTGAAATTTTCAGAATTTGACCTGAATCCAAAGCTCCTCGAAGGAATCGATGCAATTGGATTTGAAAACGCCACACCAGTTCAAGAAGCCACTATTCCACTTATCCTTAATGGAAAAGACATCATCGCTGCTGCTCAGACCGGTACCGGTAAAACGGCTGCATTCCTTCTGCCAATCATCCACAAGATTCTCGAAGAGCCGGAAGATGGGAATATCAAGGCGCTCATCATTGTGCCTACACGCGAGTTGGCCGTTCAGATTGATCAGCAATTGGAAGGTCTCTCTTATTATACTTCAGTGAGTTCTTTAGCTGTTTATGGTGGCGGAGATGGTCAGTCCTTCGATCGGGAGAAGAAAGCGTTGAGCGAAGGAGCGGATATTATTATCGGCACTCCGGGAAGATTGATCGCTCACCTCAACATGAACTATGTGAAGGTGCAACAACTCAAGTATCTCATCTTGGATGAGGCAGATCGGATGCTCGATATGGGATTCAATGAGGACATTACTAAGATCATCGGCTATTTAAATAAGGAGCGTCAGACTTTGCTATTCTCTGCAACCATGCCTCCTAAGATCAGATCGCTATCTAAGAGCATTCTGAATGATCCTGAAGAAATCAGTATCTCTATTTCTAAGCCAAACGAAAACATTGTTCAGGCTGCATTTATAGTTTACGATGCTCAGAAAATAGAATTGGTCAAACACATCCTCAAGGCTGACTGGCTGAAGAGCGTAATAGTATTCTGCTCTACCAAGGACAATACTAAGCGATTGGCTCGTGAATTGAAAAAGACCAAACTCTCTGTTGAGGAGATTCACTCTGACCTAGACCAAAAGCAGCGTGAAGATGTGCTAAGCCAATTCAAAAGCAAGAAACTCAAAGTTTTAGTAGCTACGGATATTCTATCCCGAGGTATCGATGTAGAGGATATCGACATTGTGATTAACTACGATGTGCCTAATGATGGAGAGGATTATATTCATAGAATTGGCCGAACAGCTCGTGCCGCATCTAAGGGTGCAGCGTTCACTTTCGTAAATGAAAAAGAACAAGGTAAGTTCTTAACTATTGAAGAATTACTTGGCAAACCAGTACCTAAGGCAAAAAACCCTGCCCATATTGGTGAAGGACCAGAGTATGCTCCCAAACCTTACAGAGGCGGTGGTGGCAGAAAAGGTGGTGGGTTTAAAAAGAGAAGGTAGTACCAAAGTCCCCTCTTGAGAGGGGATTTAGGGGTGTGTAATTCTTAGGAACGTTGCTCAGAATCTTCAATTAACAATTTGATCAAGTTCTCAAATAGAAAATGAGAAGAAAAATCATTCCATACCATCCCAAACTAAAAGAGCTAGCCCGCCAATTACGCAACGACAGCACAAAAAGCGAAATCAAACTTTGTCATTTCCCGAAAGGTATACAGATGTATGGTTACGATTTTCAAAGGCAGAAACCATTATTGGACTTTATCGCTGATTTTTATTGCTACGAGCTAACGCTAGTCATTGAGCTAGATGGTTACACCCATAATTTTGAAGAAGTCATAGCGAAAGATGAAATCAAACAAAGTAAACTTGAAGAAGTTGGACTGACTGTGGTTCGGTTTGCGGACATTGAAGTGATGGATGACATTAATAATGTCCTTAGAAGTATAGAGAATTACATTTTGGATTTTCAGGAAAAATTGGATGAAAAAGATAATTAGTGGACCCACCATTAGCGGAAGAACAAACTCCCAGTCCAAATAAGAACACATCCCCAGTCCCTCTTAAGAGGGGATTTAGGGGTGTGTACCTCATCTAAATGTGCAAATCACCAAATCTTAGCTTTTCATTATTCTCATCTATTCACGATATTCGCGACCAAAGAATTGGAATATGGCAAAAGAAAGAATTGTACAAGTGGGAATCGTGCAAACATCATGTAGTGATGACCTGGATAATAACCTAGCCAAAGCAATCAAAGGAGTTGAAGATGCAGCGGCAAATGGTGCGCAGATTATTTGTCTACAAGAGCTATTCAGATCCAAGTACTTCTGTGACGTGGAAGATTATGAAAATTTCAAATTAGCTGAAGCAATTCCTGGCCCCTCCACAGATACTTTCTCTGCTCTTGCCAAGAAACTCAATGTGGTCATCATCGCATCCCTCTTCGAAAAAAGAGCTCAGGGACTTTATCACAATACTGCTGCGGTCATAGATGCTGACGGCACCTATCTGGGTAAGTATCGCAAGATGCACATCCCTGATGATCCGGGTTACTACGAAAAATTCTACTTCACGCCGGGTGACTTAGGCTTCAAAACTTTTCAAACCAAGTATGCCAAAATTGGCGTCCTGGTCTGCTGGGATCAGTGGTATCCCGAAGCGGCAAGAATCACGGCACTTATGGGCGCAGAAATGCTCTTCTACCCGACAGCTATTGGATGGGATCAGTCTCAAGACGAGCAAACTAACAAAGAACAACACAATGCCTGGCAAACCATTCAGCAATCTCACGCAGTAGCCAACGGCATCCCGGTAATTGGAGTAAACAGAACAGGCGTGGAAGGCAATATGCAGTTTTGGGGTGGTTCTTATGTGACCAACGCATTTGGGTGGCTGGATTACAAAGCGCCTCACCTAGAAGAAGTGACACAGGTCGTGCCCATTAATCTGAGTAAATCTGATTCGTACAGAATCCATTGGCCGTTTCTTAGAGATCGAAGAATAGATGCATATGCTCCTATTCAGAAACGTTACATCGACGAAGAATGAATACTCCAAGCAAAGAAAGTTTTCGATTTCCGGCAGAGTGGGAAGCGCACGATGCTACTTGGCTCAGCTGGCCGCACAACCAAGATTCTTGGCCAGGAAAGATCGAGAAAGTTTACAAACCCTATTGTGAGTTTATCAAAGCTGTCGCTAATGGTGAACGCGTCAATATCAACGTGGTAGACTCCAAAATGGAAGCTTTCGCCAAACAGTGCTTGACAGAAGTAAAGGCTGACTTCAGCAAAATCAGTTTTTACAATCACCCGTCTAACGACGCTTGGTGCAGAGATCATGGTCCCTCCTTTATCATCAATGACTCTGAGAAAGCCATTATCAATTGGGGCTATAATGCTTGGGGAGAGAAGTATCCTCCGTATGATCTCGATAATCAAATTCCAACTTTAGTTGCCAATCGGCTTGGGTTGAAAACTTTCCAACCGGGTATCGTGATGGAAGGCGGCTCGGTGGAGTTCAACGGAGAAGGAATTCTACTTACCACAACTGCATGCCTCCTTAATAAAAACAGAAATCCACACCTCAACCAATCACAGATTGAACAGATCTTGAGGGACTTCTATGGCGTGAATACAATCTGGTGGATTGGTGATGGCATAGTGGGTGATGATACAGACGGACATGTAGATGATATCACGAGATTTGTGAATCGTGATACGGTAGTAACCGTAGTAGAGCCTGACGAGTCTGATGACAACCACCAACCACTTGCCGAGAATTTAGCCCTTCTCAAAGGATTCAAACTTCCGGACGGAAGTCCACTCCATGTGGTGGAACTCCCTATGCCAAAGGTGGTTATTTATCAAGATCAAAGACTCCCTGCTTCCTATGCCAACTTCTACATCGCCAATAGCTGTGTAGTAGTACCAACGTATCGAGATGAGCAAAATGATCCGATTGCTCTGGAGATTTTACAGTCTGTTTTCACAGACCGAGAGGTTATCGGTATTGACTCTACGGATATCGTATGGGGATTGGGTAGTTTTCATTGCTTGAGTCAACAAGAGCCGAAGTTGAGGCTTTAAACTATTTCTCAAAATTTCAGACTACTCATGCAAGTCTCCTACTACTCGCCTGAAGAAAGTAGCTCTTGGACTGGAGAAAGTAACTTAGTACAATAAACGTTTATATAAGGATAATTAATACCAATTCTTTGATCAAAACATATGTTAGCAGTCTTATTTACTAGATTACTCACAAAAAACAGGATAATACAGATTATCCGGAAGTTGTACACAAGCTGAAAAACTGAAAATCAATGCAGACATTTATACATTACTTTTGCACTTTGGATTTCCCTTTTTTATAGCTCTTCTTTTTTTTAGAAAGGATTGGAAAAAAGTCTATTTAATCCTCATTACTACTCTCTTGGTGGATTTAGACCATTTATTTGCTGATCCAATTTTCCAAGCGAATAGGTGTAGCATTAATTTTCATTTCTTACACACGTATTATGCTATGGTTGTCTATGTTGTTCTACTCTTTTTCCGAAAACCATTTAGAATAATAGGAATTGGATTGCTATTTCATATGCTAACAGATTTTATTGACTGTCTAATGATGTATTCAAATTGCAAAGAGTGTTTTACTGCTCCCGTTCTTTTAAGTCTTCCACTGGAAACTTAAAATCTAGTGTCTCCGACACAGTATTTGAAGCGCCTCATTACACTTACTAACATATAGCGTATTCTTCGTGACATTTATCGTAATAGAATGGTTAAAAGTAATTGCCGTGTCTAGAAAAGATTTTTTAGTTTAGAAGTGATATCATAAGGGAGCCTTGTCAAAGACACTGGATTTCACATAGGAATTTCGAGCGACCCGTCGCGACGGTACACTTAAAATAACAGATTCAATGGCTCACTCACAATAATATGACTTCAGGCCAGACCTGCTCTCCTAACTCATCACGCTTAGCTCATGACCTTTCCTAATTTGAAAGATTCTCCTTGAATTTGGCTTGAAGGTTTTACATCGGGATCAAAAGAAAATAGATCAGCTGAACACTGATCTTTGATGAAAAACCCAAACTTTTCGAGTTCTCATTTTCCAAAAATCCTTAGTCTTAACTAGTTTGGCACCTTAAAACCAAAACCAATCAATGCTTAGCCTAATCCAATACAACAACGATACTTATAAAGCCACAGAAGGCATCAAACCTTCAGATGCTGCGGAGTGGCTTAATCCTGATTTGGTCAATTGGATTGATATAGAGTCGAGTAAGCAAGAAGTAGTAGAGGAGATAAGCGAGATCTTCAATGTGCATCCGCTTATTACTGAAGACATCCTCAATACCGATCACCTACCTAAGTTTGAGGCATTTGAAGAGCATATTTTTTTCTCCCTGAAGATGCTTCGATACGATGCAAAAAAAGGTGAAATCACCCAAGAGCATTTGAATATTGTCTTGGGGAAAAACTTACTTATTACCTTCCAAGAAGGGCTCCCAGGAGATGTATTTGATGATCTGCGCAAGAGGTTGGAGATGGGCAAAGGAATCATCAGAAATAGTAGCGTCGAATACTTGCTCTATCATTGTATGGATGCCATAGTAGATAACTACATGAAAATCAGTGAGATTCTTCGCAAGGAGATGGAAGGAATTGAATTACATCTTATTTCGGATACGTCATTTGATGCCCCGGAAGACGTAATGCAGCTAAAAAAGAAAGTGAATATGCTCCGGGAATATACCATCCCTTTTTGGGATGCGTTCAATCAAATGCAGGCTGAAGGTGCGAGTTTCTTTCATGAAGACTCAAAGGTTTATTTCAGAGATATCAGTGACCATATCAAATTTCTACTTTCGTTTTTTGATACATCTAGAGAGATGCTTCGCGATATCATGGACTTGTACCAAACCAATCTCAACAATGAGATGAATAAGGTTATGAAGACACTTACGGTAGTTTCAGCCATTTTTATCCCGTTGACCTTTGTGGCCGGTGTGTATGGAATGAACTTCGATTTCATGCCAGAGCTGCATCATGAGCATGGCTATATTTTCGTTTGGTTATTGATGGGCTTCACCACCACTGTGATGATCATCATCATGCGATACAAGAAGTGGTTCTAATACCTGAATTCACTTATTGAATCTATTATTACGAGAATTAAGGCTTTTATAAAAATGATCGTATCCAAGCTTCTAAACAAAAACTGGCCTCAAGTATTTTGGTAAAGTTAAACGATACAATTTGATATTGATGTGGGGAGTTACCCATTAGCGTTTCCTCTTCTTGAAACAACTTAAGACAAGAAACCTTATATTTATGAGGGAAAAATCTACCTAACCAAACCCCTCCAATTATGAAAATCTTAAAGTACCTTCTAATCCTAGTTTTACTACTTGTTCTAATATTCTTCGGAAATGGACTCTTAACACCATCGGTTTCTTACGAGAACACCATCATGGTAAATAAACCCATCGAAGAGTCTTGGGCGGTCATGTCTGACGAAGCTACCATGTCAAAATGGATAACAGGGTTTGTGAAAACAGAACTCGTAATGGGGACAAAAAATACGGTTGGAGCTGTTTCGAATATCTATGTTGAGGAAGATGGAGAGGAAATGGTGATGGAAGAGACAATCACTGCTATTAAAGAAAATGAGCTGATGGCTATGAGTTTCACCATGGACTTTATGGACATGGATTACGAACTGTATATGGAGCCAAAAAATGGTCAAACTTATATTAAGACCAATTCTATCACGGTTGGGAACGGCATTTTTGCTAAATCCATCATTGCGTTTATCGCTGATGACCTGAAAGTACAGGAAGACGAAAATCTAATGAAACTGAAAGGACTTATAGAAGCGAATACTAAGGATTACTCTCCTGAGCCAGAGCTTGAAATAATCGAAGACTAAACCATATGTTAATTGAGATCCAGACAAAAAAAGCCTCATTCCAACTTGATATTTAGGAATGAGGCTTTTGCCTTTTTTAGCTAAAAAAACTATTTATTGATACACCAAGTCAAACCGATCAAGGTTCATCACTTTATCCCAGGCGGCTACAAAATCAGTCACGAACTTCTCTTGAGCCCCTACACTAGCATATACCTCAGACAAAGCTCTCAGTTCTGAATTGGAACCAAATATTAGATCAGCACGAGTAGCCTTGTATTTCTCTTCTCTAGTCGCTCTATCCACACCGATGAATTCTTCCTTGGTGTCTGAAGCTGCCTTCCACTCTGTATCCATACTCAACAAGCTCACAAAGAAGTCATTAGTCAACTTGTCACGATTATTAGTAAAAATACCACTCGAAGATCCATCGTAATTGGCATTGAGTGAGCGCATTCCTCCTAGCAATACGGTCATTTCAGGAGCTGTGAGTGAAAGTAGCTGTGCCTTGTCTAAAAGCAATTCTTCAGTTGAAATCGTATATCGTTTCTTCAAATAGTTTCGGAATCCATCAGCCATTGGCTCTAGCAAATCAACAGATGCAACATCAGTTTGGTCTTGTGTTGCATCCATTCTACCTGGAGTAAATGGAACGCTTACATCAACCCCCGCATTAGCCGCTGACTTTTCTACACCTGTCACACCTGCCAAAACGATCAAATCCGCCATAGAGATTTTCTTAGTACTTGACTTGGTATTGAAGTCACTCTGAATTTGCTCAAGTGCATCTAGCACCTTGGCCAATTGCTCCGGATTGTTTACTTCCCAATCTTTCTGAGGAGCAAGCCGAATCCTTGCACCATTAGCGCCTCCTCTTCTGTCAGACTTGCGATAGGTAGACGCAGATGCCCAAGCAGTCGTTACCATCTCCGAAATGGTCAAGCCAGATTCAATAATTTTTGATTTCAAACCAGTAATATCTCTTGAAGTCACCAAGTCATGATCAACTTGTGGAATAGGATCTTGCCAAATCAATTCTTCCTTTGGAGCCTCAGGCCCAAGGTAAGTTGTACTTGGTCCCATATCCCTATGAGTTAGCTTGAACCAGGCTCTCGCAAAGGCATCATCGAACAGATCAGGATTCTCATAAAAGTTTCTTGAAATCTGCTCATATGCAGGATCAAATCTTAACGACAAATCCGTAGTAAGCATAGTTGGCTTATGTTGCTTGTCTTTATCAAACGCATCTGGAACCATCATTTTTGGATCGATAGCCACCCATTGGTGCGCACCTGCAGGACTCTTAGTTAATTCCCATTCATTTTCAAATAGGTTAAAAAAGTACATATGGCTCCATTTAGCAGGTGTTGAAGTCCAGATCACCTCAAGGCCCGAAGTGATGGCGTCCGCTCCCTTACCTGACTTATACTTACTTTTCCAACCAAACCCTTGCTCCTCAATTCCTGCAGCTTCAGGCTCAGCACCTACATTGGAAGCATCCCCAGCTCCATGAGTCTTGCCAAGTGTATGTCCTCCTGCTATGAGCGCTACAGTTTCTTCATCATTCATCCCCATTCTACCAAAAGTCTGACGAATATCTTCCGCAGCAAGAAGTGGATCAGGATTACCATTAGGTCCTTCAGGATTCACGTAGATCAATCCCATTTGTACAGCTGCCAAAGGGTTCTCCAGATCACCGTCTTCATATAGTTTGCCATTAGCTAGCCACTTTTCCTCTGCTCCCCAATACACGTTCATTTCCGGCTCCCATACATCTTCTCGTCCTCCAGCAAAACCAAAGGTCTTAAAACCCATGTCTTCCAGGGCAACATTTCCAGTAAGCACCATTAAATCAGCCCAAGATATTTGGTTCCCATATTTTTGTTTGATAGGCCAAATCAACCTTCTTGCCTTATCTAAGTTGGCATTATCTGGCCAACTGTTGAGAGGAGCAAAACGCTGCTGACCTGCTCTCGATCCACCACGACCGTCTCCAGTCCGGTAAGTGCCTGCACTATGCCAAGCCATTCTGATAAATAATCCACCATAATGTCCATAATCAGCTGGCCACCAATCTTGAGACTCGGTAAGCACTTGGCGGATATCACTTTTCAATGCTTCATAATCAAGTGAATTAAACGCTTCTATGTAGTTAAAGCCTTCATCCATTGGGTTAGACAGGGATGAGTTTTGTCTAAGAATACTTAAGTTCAATTGATTTGGCCACCAATCACTATTGCTTGTGGCTTTCATATTTGAACTACTTTTCTTAGTAGCACCGGAGTAAGAATCTGTTGCTTCATTGTCATATTGTTGACAAGAGTGAAATGATATCACCAATGCCAATATCGAGCAAAACATGATTAATTTTTTCATGGACTTGGGGTTTATTGTAGACTAAATGTTCTACTAAATTACAAACTTCCAGTTTGATTTATAGAATCTATATCTATCGGATTTACTTATCATAGCATAACTTCAAGTGATTTACATCACTTCACCATTTTAGTGATATGTTTGTCAATTTAGATCACATGAAGGAAGTCATTTCAGGATAAGTAAGGTCGACTTGATGACATCATCATACCAATTATCAAAAGGAGATAAATAAATTATGTAATTTAAAGTGGTATTTTTCTAATCTGTTTCCTTTGCACGCATTATCTAAATCTATGAAAACAGTTTTTACTTTTTTTCTTACGCTTTCTATTCATCTCACGTTTTCACAAGGATGTAGCGATGCTGGTTTTTGTACGATGGGAGCTATGAAACCCGATCAATCATACAGCAAGAAAGTGGATTTCAAACTCCGCTCATTCGAGTTCAATTATTACAGAGGCACATCCTTATTAACTCCAGTTATTACAGTTCTCACTGCTGACATGAATTTTGGAATTACAGATTATTTTTCTATTCAGATAAAAGCTCCATATCAGATGGTTTCAGGTAGCTTAGGTGACACTCAAGGAATCGGAGATTTCTCTGTAAGTGCTTCAAGATCTTTTCCACTTCAAAATGGGAGTACCATTGGAGTTACAGTTGGGGGTAAAATTCCTTCAGGAAAATCTGATATTGAGGCCGATAGTAAATTCGGATCAGGCGATTTACCAATGTATTATCAGATTAGCCTTGGTACCTATGATTTAGTTTTTGGATTTTCCTATATTAACGAAAAATGGCTCTTTGCTACTGGAGTACAGCACCCTATCATTCATCAAAATGAAAATGATTTTCGCTGGGGAAAATGGACAGACTATCCTAATCAACCATATCTCTTGGATTATAATCTTGCTAATAACCTGAAACGTGGATCTGATATGATGCTGCGAGCAGAACGAAATTTCCGATTCATCAATTTTAATATTGGGATTGGCGGATTGGCTATCTATCGCTTTAAAAAGGATGAACGTTATGATTTCGTGAATAATATCAATATTTGGCCCGACGAAACTATCGGCTTGGCTTTTAACATGCTAACGAATATAGGTTATCAAATCAATGTAAATAGTAGCATCAAAGCAATTTATGGACTAAAAATTCTTGATAGAAGTTTGAATCCCGATGGACTATCCAGACACGATGTTACCAGTCTTAGTTACGTTTTTAGATTTTGAGTATGCGCCCAATACTTTTACTGATCTTACTCATCAATTCCCTCATTGGCTTCAGTCAAAATCAGCGAATCATCAATGCAGATAAGTTTTTTGAGGATGGTCAGCTGGGCCGTGCCTTAGATCTGTACAAAGAAGCGGCGAGCGACGTACAAGCAACTTCTCCCGCCTTATATGCAACTTATAATCTGAAAATAGCCAAATGTTATTTAGCTAATTCGGATATAGAAAGAGCAATTACACATACCAATAGAACTTTGTCTTATGTGAATGATATCCTACCCAATGAGCAGGATCTAAAAGTGGAAGGATTGCTTATTCTGGGAGAAGCTAATCTCAAGCTAGGTCGGAATGATTTGGCGTTGGAGGTACTCACTAAAGCCGAGGAGTCTCTAGCAGACAGATCCAGTTTATTAGCTTCTTCATGCTATAACGACTTGGGGGTGATTTATTGGAACAATCAAAACAAGGAAACTGCATTGGCTTATCATCAACAGGCGCTCGACATACGTAAGTCAATGTTGGATAAAAACAGTGTGCTGCTTGCTGATTCTTACCTCAACCTAGGGCTAATCTACTTGGGAGATGATTTCTTAAAGGCCATCATCAACTTTAACAATGCGCTAAAAATCTATCAGAATGCCTATGGACGAAATCATCCTCAAGTAGCACTTTGTTATAGTAATTTGGCATTCGCCAATAGCTCTGAAAATAACTTCTCAGAAGCACTGAGCTATCTGGAAAATACTCTTGAAATATGGAATAGCAATTTCGAGGGGGATCACCCAAATAAGGCGTTCACCAAATCAAATATGGGCAGAATTTTGAGTGCTCAGGGAAATTATGATAAAGCTCTAATATTACACCAGGACGCCTTACAGCAATACATTCGACTCTATGGTAACAAACATCCGGAAGTAGCTAATACATTCTATTTGATAGGCACAGCACAGAGTAGCAAAAACGACTTTAAAGAGGCTGTTTCAAGTTTTCAACGATCAATATACAGCAATCTTATTGAGCAAAATCATTCGACAGTTTATGAATTACCTGTTCTCGAGGGCTATTTCAGTGGTGATATCTTATTATCTTCTTTACAAGCCAAAGCACAAGCATTAGAAGCGTTACATTTTGAGAAGTCGCTTTCTCCAAAAGATATCAAATCCGCTCTGGATACATACCTTGTTTGTGATGACCTTATTGCTCAAATCAGACAAAAACGACTTACCGAAGGTGATAAAATCAGAATTGGAAAAGTAGCCGCAGAAATATACGACAGTGGGATTAGGACTTCCCTTTACCTAGCAGATAAAACGTTCAAAAAGAAGTATTATGAAGAAATGGCTTTCACTTTTTGTGAGCGCAGCAAGTCTGCAGTGCTCTTAGAGGCCATCTCTGATACCAAGGCGAAGAGCTTTGCTGGAATACCGGAAACGCTTCTGCTATTAGAAGATAGTCTGAAGACTCAGATGAGTTTCATAGAGCAACAGCTGGCTAGCAATAAGGATGAAAAAAAGATTGGCCAATTAGAATCTCAACTGTTCGAACTAAGAAAGTCATACAGAAATTTCATTGGTAAATTGGAATCAGAGTATCCTAATTATTTCAACTTAAAATACCGCAAGTCTGATATTTCGCTAAGTGATTTGCAGGCAAAACTAGACAACTACTCAGCCATCCTCTCCTACTTTATTGGTGAAGAATCGATTTACATTTTCTGCATTACCAATAGTGGCATGGAAATCACTTCTATACCGAAAAAAGAGAATCTACTTCAGCTAGTGAAAGGAATGCTCAACGGCATCAAATATCATGTAGAAGTAGTTTACAAAAGCTCATCTCTTGATTTATATACTCAGCTAATACCAGAGTTACCAAAGATGATTCAGTACCTCATGATCATTCCTGATGGGCTTCTGGGGACTATTCCATTTGAGGCATTAGCTACTACTAATGATGATGGTTCATTGAATTACCTTTTAAGAAAATACGCTATTTCGTATGATTATGCAGCTTCCCTCCTAACCGAAAAGCTGGATAAGAAATCAGGAAACGGGAGTGGCATCTTGCTTTCTGCTCCGGTAACCTTTGATGATAATGATCTAAAAATGGTTGAACTCCCTGGTTCGCAAGAAGAGGTAAAAGAAATCAAATACCTATTTCTAGGACAAGAAGATCAACCAGAGACTATTCTAAGGTCTGATGCATCAGAGAGTGCCCTGAAATCAGATGAAATCTCAAAATACAAATATCTCCATTTTGCTACACATGGAATAGTGCATGAATCAAAGCCTGAATTATCAAGAATCTTTCTAAGTCCAGATGATGAGAATGATGGAAGTTTGTATTCTGGTGAAATCTATAGTTTAGATATCAATGCCGACTTGGTGACTTTATCAGCTTGCGAAACAGGACTTGGAAAAATTGAAAAGGGCGAAGGGATAATTGGGTTGAGTAGGTCGCTGATGTATGCTGGAGCTAAGAATATGATGGTTTCTCTTTGGCAAGTGTCTGATGCATCTACTTCTCAATTGATGATTGAGTTTTATAGACAACACTTGCACCATTCTACCAACATGTCATTTGCAGACGATCTACGCAAAGCAAAACTAATGCTTTTGGATGATGAGACTTACAGTGATCCTTACTATTGGGCGCCATTTATTCTTATTGGACTCTGATCAAGCTTGTTTTATTAGAAGCCTTCAATTAAAGTGTGAGGAGCTAAACTTTCTAGTTTTCAATTATTCATTGTTTCATTGTGACTTATCTTTGCGGCGTGAAGCGCGTTGCATTTTATACCCTCGGTTGTAAACTTAATTTCTCAGAGACCTCTAGCATCTCCCGGATGTTTGAAGATAAAGGTTATGTCAAAGTAGATTTTACTGATAAACCAGACATTTTTGTAGTGAATACTTGCTCTGTGACTGAGAATGCGGATAAAAAATGCAAGAAAATCGTAAAGGAAGCCAAGAAGATCTCTCCAACAAGTTTTGTAACCATCATCGGGTGCTATGCCCAATTGAAACCTAAGGAAATTAGCGAAATCAAAGGCGTAGATGCAGTACTTGGTGCTGCCGAGAAGTTTCGATTATTCGACTACTTAGATGATTTTACTGCTCAAAACGAGCCTCAAGTTTATGCCTCTGAGATTAAAGAAGCCAAACACTATAACGCGTCCTATTCTTATGGAGACCGCACACGTACATTCCTGAAAGTCCAAGATGGCTGCAACTATGGTTGTGCATTCTGTACCATCCCACTTGCACGAGGCAAAAGCAGAAGTGCAACGATATCAGAAGTAGTCCAGCAAGCGGAGGAGATCGCGCTATCAGATGTGAAAGAAGTCGTATTGACTGGCGTCAATATTGGAGATTTTGGGATTCAGGATGGAAAGCGTAAAGAGAAATTCATTGATCTAATTAAAGCTTTGGATCAGGTTGCGGGCATAAAGCGGTTCAGAATTTCATCTATCGAGCCTAATCTATTGTCAGATGAAGTCATTCGTTTTGTTAGTCGGTCTAAGAAATTCGTCCCTCACTTCCATGTTCCATTACAGTCTGGAAGTGATAAAATATTGAAGTTGATGAATCGGCGCTACTTGAGCGGCTTGTATCGTTCAAGGGTAACAACTATCAAATCACTCATGCCAAACTGCTCTATTGGTGTTGATGTAATTACTGGATTCCCTGGAGAAACTGAAGAAGATTTCTTAGAGACTTACCAATTTTTGAACGAATTAGATATCTCCTATCTCCATGTATTCACTTACTCGGAGCGCACCAATACTGATGCGCTAGATATGGAGGGAGTAGTGCCAGTTAAAGAGCGACAAAGACGATCAAAAATGCTTAGAACGCTCTCTGAAAAAAAGAAACACCACTTCTATGCGCATCATATCGGAGAGCATTCTTCTGTCCTATTTGAAGATGACATTGAAGAAGGATTCATGCATGGCTTCACTGAGAATTACATCCGTGTAAGAGCAAAGTATGATCCCATTTTAATTAATGAAATGAAAGATCTTCAACTTTCTGGAATTGCAGAAAATGGACATATGGACGTTGTAGATTTAGAAGTATTAGAAACACACGTATGAAGATCATCTGTATAGGTAGAAACTACGCTGCTCACATCGAAGAGCTCGGCAATGAAAGACCAGAACACCCGGTCATCTTTATGAAGCCAGATACGGCTTTGTTGAGAAACAACGATGCTTTCTTTTATCCAGACTTCACTTCTGACATTCATTTCGAATGTGAGTTAGTGGTGAAAATTAATAAAGTCGGCAAACACATTAAGAAGGAGTTTGCGGGTAAGTATTACAACGAGATTGGACTTGGGATTGACTTTACGGCTCGGGACATTCAGTCCAGGTCAAAAGAAAAAGGCTTGCCGTGGGAAACTGCTAAAGCGTTTGATAACTCCGCTCCGATTTCGCAATTCATAGCTAAAGAAAATTACGATCTAACCAAAACAACGTTCACACTTAAGGTGAATGAAGAAATTCGTCAGCAAGCAGATACTTCATTAATGCTTTGGCCTGTAGATGAATTGATCACTTACGTTTCGAAGTTCTTCACTTTAAAAAAAGGAGACATTATTTTCACAGGAACTCCAAAGGGAGTTGGCCCAATTGCTATTGGAGATCGTCTTAGAGGGTATATCGGAGACAAGCAAATGTTTGATTTTGAAATTAAATAGTAATAACATTCATTTTATTAGTCCGTTATCCATTATCCTTTTATTAATATCAGGAGTAATTGGCCTTTCTCCACTTACCATATCGGCACAGGATTCTGAGGGTTACTATATGTTTCCTATTAATCCCGGTCAACAAAATTATCTAGCTGGCACCATGGGTGAGCTTCGGTCAAGTCACTTTCATGCCGGTATAGATATCAAGACCGGAGGCAAAGAAGGGTTGCCGATTTATGCTGCCGCGGATGGCTACATTAGCCGAGTTAGAATAAGTACCGGTGGGTATGGACACGCCCTCTACCTCAACCATCCAAACGGTACTGCTACGGTATATGCGCATCTAAGTAAGTTTGAGCCAGGCTTAGCAGCATATATATTTGAGGAGCAATACGAACAAGAAAAATACACCATCCAAATGTTCCCGAATAAAGATGAGTTCCAATTCAGGCGAGGTGATATTATTGGTTATTCTGGTAATACAGGTTCCTCCAGTGGTCCACATTTACACTTCGAAATTAGAGATGCAAGCTCACGAATTTTGGATCCCTTGAAATATGGATTCTCCGAAATCATCGACAACATAACTCCACAAGTAAAGAAAATAGCTTTCGTCACTTTGGATGAAAATGCGAGAGTAAATGGCACCTATGGTCGGTTTGAATTTGATGTGATTAAGAATGATAAAGGCATCTATCAGACGCGCTCACCAATAGAGCTTCGAGGTAAAGTAGGAATTCAAATGTATGCATTTGATTACCTCAATGGTGTATACAATCGAAATGGAATCCCTGAAACCACACTTGTAATTGATGAGGATACAGTATTTCGGGAGTTCAAAAATCGAATGTCGTTCGCCCAGCAGCGGAGTATTCTTGTACATATGGATTATGACGCATATCGCAATTCAGGGATTAAATTCAATAAGCTCTTTATTGACAATGGAAATTCAAATGACATCTACGATGTGCCATCTCAAGGCTTTCATTTCTCAGATTCTACACACAATATCAGCATCTATTTCTCAGACAGCTACGGCAATTTGTCCACCTTACAAACCACTGTAAACAAACGGAGAATAGTCAATCTCCCAGATCCAACATTTGAAGAATTTGAAATTTATAGGGGCAATCTTCATTTGAAAGAAATTTTTTCTGATAGTCCACAAGGTGTCAAATTATACTTTGGAGACGCTTTGATTGGGCTAACCCCATATCGCGAAAGTGAAAAAATGGCCTATTATCTCTGGGACCTGACCAATGGAATCCCCGATTCGATTTACTCTGGAGGTCAGATTATCAAAACAGGTATCTACGCTGAGTTGCCCTCCAACACGGAAATGAGTTTCCACAATCATGATTTAAATATTGCATTGACCAAAAACTCACTCTACGATACGCTGTATCTAAAATTCAATAAGTCTTATGACAGCCTCACAAGGCTTGAGATTTTCAACTTTCCGCATAACAATGTGCCATTTAAGGGAAATTTAGAAGTCACCTTGAAGCCTGAGAATAAATACAACGATAGTTTGGCAAATGTTTATTCAGTTTTGGGGAATAGCTTGGGGTATATGGGTGGTGAGTGGAATGAAGAAGGGATTACTTTTTCCACAAGGGATTTAACTAAATTCACTATTGCTGAAGACTCAGTAGCTCCGGTGATCGACCCTATAATTATCGACAAGAGTAGGCTCGTTTTTGAGATCAATGATGAAATGTCTGGTATTGCCTCTTATCGTGCAACTCTGAACGATGAATTTTTATTGATGGGATATGAACCTAAGAAAAAACTCATTTGGGCAATTCCAAAAAAGGAAAACATCCCGATCTCTGGTGAGTTCAGCCTAGAGGTGGAAGACAACACTGGAAATAAAGCATCATATAAAAGAAAACTCAATTAATATGTTAAAAGTAGGCGACAAAGCACCAGCAATCGAGAGTATTGATCAAGATGGAAACCCTATCAAACTCTCCAATTTTTCAGGTAAGAAAATCGTATTGTATTTCTATCCAAAAGACAACACACCAGGATGTACCGCCGAATCTTGTAACCTTCGAGACAACTATCAGACCCTACTAGACCAAGGATATGTAGTACTCGGAGTAAGTGGTGATAGTCCCAAATCTCACAAAAAATTCATCGAGAAATATGAGCTACCATTTCCTCTGATAGCTGATGAGGATAAGTCTGTACACGAAGCTTTCGGGACTTGGGGAGAGAAACAAATGTACGGCAAGACCTACATGGGAACTCTAAGAACAACTTTTGTGATCGACGAAAATGGAGTCATCATCGAGGTGATCGAAAAAGTAAAAACCAAAGACCATACTACGCAAATCTTAAAATAAACGCTAAAACCATACACTTGTTAGCCTTCTGACCATTTATTGGATAGAAGGCTTTTTTGTGTTTTCCCATCTCCCCAATTATTATCTTTGAATAATGCTCACCAATAGACAGCTCTTCCTCAATCATCTCGCACAGACTACTGATTTTCCATTGCTTATCGAAATAGAAAAAGCGCATGGAATCTACATGTACGATCCTGATGGTAAGTCATACATTGATTTGATATCGGGCATTGGGGTGAGTAATGTTGGACATAGCCACCCAAATGTGGTCAAAGCAGCCAAAGACCAATTGGATCATTACATGCACTTGATGGTGTACGGCGAATACGTACAATCCCCACAAGTCAAACTAGGTGAAGCATTGGTTAAAACATTGCCCGCACCTTTAGATGCTGTGTACCTCGTCAACTCGGGAAGTGAGGCCATTGAAGGAGCTATAAAACTGGCCAAGCGCTACACAGGAAAGCCCAATATCGTGAGCTGCATAGATGCCTATCACGGCTCTTCACATGGAGCACTATCAGCTGGTGGAAATGAAATTTTCAAGCAGAATTATCGTCCTCTATTGCCTGGTCATTATCATATCCCATTTAATGATAAAAGTGTCCTTTCGGAAATAGATGAACACACGGCTGGGGTAATTATCGAGACGGTTCAAGGTGAAGCCGGCATTCGAATAGCCGATCAAGACTACTTTCAGTTAGTGAAAAAACGCTGTGAAGAAGTGGGTGCTTTATTAATATTGGACGAAATACAAGCTGGTTTCGGCCGAACTGGTAAATTCTGGGCTTTTGAGCATTACCAAGTGGTGCCTGATATATTCGTAAGTGCCAAAGGTATGGGTGGCGGCATGCCCATTGGTGCATTTATCAGCTCGAAGGAAATCATGGATTGTCTAAAAGAGAATCCAATATTAGGGCACATCACCACTTTTGGTGGTCATCCAGTGAGTGCAGCAGCTTCTATTGCCACACTCAAAACCATTCAAGATGATGAGTTGGTAGATCAAGTAGAAGCAAAAGCCGACCTCTTTAAGAAATCACTAAAGCATTCAGCGATTAAGGAAATCCGAAACAAAGGCTTAATGATGGCGGTAGAGTTTGAATCGTTCGAAATTCTCAAAAGAGTCATCGATCGAGCGATTGAATTGGGAGTAATTACAGATTGGTTCTTATTCTGTGACAACTCTATGCGAATAGCGCCACCACTTATTATCACCGAGAAAGAAATCATAAAATCTTGCAACATCATCCTTCAAGCAATTGAAGAAGAAACATAATCAGCGCATGACTCCACAAGTAGAACAGACCGTATCGTTTCTCAAGTCAAAGGGATTTAAATCACCACAAATGGGGATCATCCTCGGTACAGGACTAGGTGCATTGACCAATCACATTGAGACAATAGTTGAGATCTCCTATGAGGAAATCCCCAACTTCCCTATCGCAACGGTCGAATTCCACAAAGGAAAACTGATCTATGGAAAACTAGAAGGGAAATTAGTCATTGCGATGAGCGGAAGATTTCATTATTATGAGGGCTACAGCATGGAAGAAGTTGTTTTCCCTGTTCGTGTGATGAAGGCTTTGGGCATAGATAAACTACTGGTCAGTAACGCGGCAGGGTGCATGAATCTTGATTGGAAAAAAGGGGAACTGATGGTCATAGACGATCATATCAACCTACAGCCAGATAACCCTTTGCGTGGAAAAGAAGCTGGTGCATTTGGCCAAATATTTACAGATATGAGCCAGCCGTATGATCGCACTATGAATGGCGCGATGGAAGCCATTGCGAAAGCGAATAACCTTCCTTTGCATAAAGGAATATATGTGGCTGTATCAGGCCCAAGTCTAGAAACAAGAGCTGAATACCGATACCTCAGAAACATAGGCGCTGATGTGGTAGGGATGTCAACCGTTCCTGAAGTAATTGCGGCCAATCAACTGGGACTACCTGTAAGTGCGGTATCCGTGCTTACAGACGAATGTGATCCCGATGATCTAAAGCCAGTAGATATTTCCGACATCATCGCCACAGCTGGTAAAGCTGAGAAACACCTGGTAACGCTGTTCAAAGAATTGATAAAAACCCTCTAAATGATGGAAAAGAAAGAAGTAAATGGTTTCACTCATGTGAAATATACCGGTATTCAGTATCAAGAGGCCGAGGTGATCTCACGCTCAAGAGACTTCTACGAATACATGGACAGAAGAAGAACCGTGCGAGAAATTAGTAGCAAACCAATACCTAAGGAAGTTATTAACAACATCATCATGACCGCTTCTTCTGCGCCTTCTGGAGCCCATAAGCAACCTTGGACATTTTGTGCGATATCTAGCCAAGACATCAAATCTAAAATCAGAGAAGCTGCCGAAAAAGAAGAGTACGATAGCTATCATGGTCGGATGAGTGAGCGATGGTTGAAGGATCTTGCTCCGATCGGGACGAATTGGCAAAAGCCTTTTCTGGAAGAATCATCGTGGATCATTGTGGTCTTCAAAAAGGTATATGAGGAAATCGAAGGTGAAAAAGCCAACAACTATTATGTCAATGAATCTGTGGGAATCGCATGCGGAATACTCATCTCCGCAATCCACAATGCAGGATTGGTAACACTAACCCACACGCCTTCTCCTATGAATTTTCTTACAAAAATTCTTGAAAGACCATCCAACGAACGACCATTCTTATTACTCCCAGTAGGCTACCCTGATGGTGAGGTTTATGTCCCTGATTTGGAGAGAAAAGGTCTGGATGATGTGGCTGTGTTTTTTGATTGACTCTTGAGTATTAATTCTATGCCTTTCCATCACCTCGATACTATTCTACTCAGAGTCACTCGTAGAGGACTCTGAGGAAATAAAAACATCCTTTTGGCAGAATTTTAAAATGATTTGGCGAGAATTTTAAATACGAGTACCCGACCTTAGTGATTCGATGATACGAAACAATTGCTCACGAAAGTGAGCCTTGTCTATAGCTGGTTGGAACCCTGAGAATACTCTTCTCAGGGTTATTTTTTTGGCTTTTCTTAGTAACTTCCCTCAAATGAAAAGTTCTTTCATCCTTACTTTCTTACTCTTAGTACTCACTACTCAGCTGATATCCGCACAGTCAACAGGTAATTCTCAGCTTATATTCGAACGTGTGAAAGCTAGGTTTCCATTTGAGAAAGCAAGTGTTGATTATGTTATCTCGGGTGACGCCTCGGGCAAGTCTAACCTGACTTTTGATAGAAACGGATGGAGGTCCAAAGAAATCCGAACCATCAAATTTACCAGATATGGTATTGAAAGCAACGAGTCGAGACTTGAGCAGAAGGATGGAGATCAACTTTATAAAGCGGATCTGATAGGATTAAAAGGTACCCAAAATAAAGAGAATACATTGATGAGTCTCTTAGCTTATAAGGAACAAGAAGAATCACGTCGCTTGTATTACGAATCCAAAGGAGGCACGCTGATTGGTCAAGACACAGTTTTGAACTATGTCTGCAACAAATGGGAATTTAGCAGAGGCACTGTAAATACTCTTTGGGAATATGAAGGCCTCCCGCTTCGTGCCACACATAAGCTTCCAGGCTTTACATTCACCCAAGAAATTGTCGCAATCAAGAAAGACATTATCGTGAAGCCGGACTTCTGGAAACTGCCCGAAGGAATCACTTGGAGGTAGTTTACTTCACTATGAAGTCACTATAAGTACCATCCTTATAAGTCTTACAAACCATCGCATTACGAAGGACTGCAGGTTTCAGCATTGACTTACCCAGTAGCATTCTACCGCACTCTTGTATTCCTTCAATAATAGATGGATGAGGATGGATCAGCTCTGCCAACTCTTTGATTCCACGATCCATGGAGATCAATAGGGCGACAGCTTGAATAGCACTCGAAGCATGCTCTCCGACTACCCGCATACCAAGTATCTTTTGTTGTGCATCATCAGTGACCATGATCTTAATGAATCCTTGTGTGTTCCGCATGGCAATGGCTCGAGGAATACACGAATAGTCGATACTCACAATCTTATAATGCAACTTGGCATTTTGTGCCTGAATCTCATTCATCCCAACTCCAGCCACTTCTGGGGACAAGAACATAATGCTGGAGATATTTTCGTAAACTAGTGGTCTTTCTGGCTTTCCAAAGATTCTTTCTATCGCATATCGTCCCTCCAGTTCTCCCACATTGACTAAGGAGATGTCCGCAGTAATATCACCCACAGCATAAATATTAGGAATACTCGTCTGGGTATTGTCATCAATAATACCGCGACCATCCACTTTGACATCCATTTCGTCAGCAAAGAGATTCTGATAATTAGGCACGCGTCCCACACTAACCAACGCTTTCTCAACTCGGAAGACTTCCTTAGAGCCATCTGTATATTCCAAAGTGTAGACGACCTGACCATCCTCCTTCTTCATGTCAATTAGTCGAGAATTACGATGAACCAGCACATTTTTAGCTTCCAGATTATTCTCGATAACTTTCACCACATCTTCATCTTCAAATGGTAAAATGCGATCACCCTTATCTATCAGATGAACTTTAGTATGTCCAAAATTGGAAAAAATGGTAGCGAACTCACAGCCTATTACCCCAGCTCCTACGATGACCATGCTTTTAGGGAAACCTTCCATTTTATCTAGTCCATCACTTGTGAAAATGATCTCTTCATCAATAGGAATCTCAGGAAGCATCCTCGGCCTACTGCCTGTAGCTACTATGATGTAATCGCCCGAGATGGTAGTCTTTTCTTCGAAATTCTGAATTTCCACTTCATGCGGATTAAGCAGCTTAGCATTTCCAGTGATGTAATCAAAATTACAACCCTCGATAGAGACGTTGATGTTGTGCATGTGGTGCTCCAACTGATCCATCCGCTCTTGTACAGCTTTGCGAACCTCGGTACGAATCTTATTATAGTTGAACTTGACACCATCCGTATTCAACGCTTCACCGTGCGTTCTAAGTGAATATGCCTCTCGACTCAATTCCCACCATGTTTTACTCCAGAGCGCACCATGGTGGATTCCAGCTCCACCGAGTTGTTTCTTCTCGATTAAGGCAACATTTTTATGAAAATCTACCGCGCGCATAGCAGCGGCATAACCGGCAGGACCTGCACCGATTATTACAACATCATATTTCTTCATAGAGACTAGGCTTGATTGACCTATAAGCTATGAAAAAAAAAGATCAATTACGAGCTCTGATGCCTTGATTTGAGGACAGATATTACATCCTCCAAAGTGAAGTTCTTGTAGGATAGGAGTGCCATCAAGTGAAAAAGCAAGTCGGCAGATTCATTGAGGAATAGGTCATCGTTATCATCTTTGGCTTCAATGACTACCTCTACAGCTTCCTCTCCTACTTTTTGAGCGACCTTATTGATTCCCTCTTTGAAGAGACTTGCCGTATAAGACTTATCTGCAGGGCTATTTTTACGTTCTTCTATTACCGCTGTGAGGTAATTCAAAAAGGCGATTGGATTCGTATTCTTTTCATCGAAACAAGTGTCACTTCCTGTATGACAAACTGGACCAACTGGATCTACTTTGATGAGCAATGTGTCATTATCGCAATCTTCCAATATCTCATTCACATTCAAAAAATTACCGGAAGTCTCTCCCTTCACCCAAAGTCTATTCTTAGATCTACTGAAAAACGTCACTTTACCAGACTCCCTGGTTGCCGCTAAAGACTCCTCGTTCATGTAGCCAAGCATCAGAACTTTTTGAGTCTCGTTATCCTGAATTACTGCTGGGAGTAACCCGTTTCCTTTGTTAAAATCTAATGCCATCTAGTGTCTAATTGGTAGGTTTTGATCTGAAAGTTCCTTTTTAAGGTCTCTAATTTCAACCTCTTTGTAATGAAATATACTCGCTGCTAATGCAGCATCTGCTTTACCTTCTTTAAAAATTTCAACGAAATGCTCTTGATTGCCTCCTCCTCCTGATGCGATCACCGGAATACTGACCGCTTCGCTTACTCGCCTTGTTAAATCAGTAGCAAAACCAGCCTTAGTGCCATCATGATCCATAGAGGTCAACAGGATTTCACCCGCACCGCGTTCGGCTACTTCTTTGATCCAGCTAATGGTTTCCAGCTTAGTCGGACGAGTACCGCCGTGAGTATGTACTATATCAACTCCGTTGACATTTCGACTATCTACGGCAACTACGAGGCATTGTGATCCAAACTCTCGTGCCAATTCATTAATCAAGTCAGGATTCTTAACTGCCGATGAATTAATAGAGACTTTGTCCGCTCCTTCACCAAGCAAAGCCTTTACGTCTTCAACTGAGCTAATTCCTCCACCCACAGTGAAAGGAATATGTATGGCTTCAGCTACTTTCCTCACCAAGTCCAACAAGGTCTTCCTCTTTTCGAGAGTAGCGGAAATATCTAAGAAAACGAGCTCATCGGCACCTTCTAATGTGTAGCGTTCAGCTAGTTCTACAGGATCACCAGCATCGCGCAATTCCACGAAGTTGACACCCTTTACAGTACGCCCATCTTTGATATCCAGACAAGGAATAATTCTCTTCGTTAGCATGATACCTCTTTCAATTCCTCCAAAGTTACTCTTCCTTCGTAATATGCCTTACCGACAATTGCTCCGTATAGTCCATGAGCTTTGAGCTTAGTTAGATCCTCAAGATTTGAAACTCCCCCACTTGCTATAAGCTTCAAGTCTGGAAACTTGTCCTGAATCTTTTGATACAAATAAAACGAAGGCCCTTGAAGCGCACCGTCCTTGCTGATGTCCGTACAGATAGCGTATTGAATACCGTGATCTTTGTAGAAGGCTAGGTAATCCATCAAATCTTCCCCTGACGATTTTTGCCAACCGGAGACCATGATTTTCTCATCGAGCACATCGGCTCCAAGGATGATTTTTTCTCCTCCAAATTCTTTTATCCATCCAATCACTTCATCCTTGTTGCTTGCCGCAATGCTCCCTGCAGTCACCTGTTTGGCTCCAGCCTCAAAGACCAATTCCAAATCTTGACGGGTCTTCACACCTCCTCCAAAATCCACATGCAGCGAGGTATTGTTGGTCACCTTTCGAAGCGTCTCTATATTCACCACATGTTTGGCCTTAGCTCCATCCAAATCCACCATATGTAGATTGGTCAATCCGGCAGATTCAAATTTTTGAGCAATCTCTAATGGATTCTTTGAGTACTGCTTCATCTTATCATAATCTCCATGAGTCAGTCGCACACAGTTACCATCAATAATATCAATCGCTGGAATTATCTTCATTTTAGAGCTTTAAAAAATTATCGAGTAGCTGCATTCCGGCCTCCGCACTTTTCTCTGGGTGAGGTTGGATGGCATAGTAATTATCCTTTTTGATAGCGGCGCTGAAAGGCGTAGGATATTCGCTTGTGGCAATAGTATAATCACTCAGTGGAACGTAGAAACTATGAACGAAATATAAATAACTCCCTTCATCAATTCCTTTCATCAAAGGAGATCTCAGATCGCGAATATCATTCCATCCCATATGAGGCACCTTCACGCTAGGATCGTCGAATCGTTTGACTTCAAGGGGAATGATTCCGAGTCCTGTGGTATCATTTTCAGCCGTCCGCTCACACATCAATTGCATCCCAAGACAAACGCCGAGAAAAGGCTGAGTCAGGTTCTTCAAAATACCATCTAAACCATTGGCTTTCAAACTCTTCATTGCAGAGCTTGCTTCACCTTGTCCCGGAAAAATTACCTTATCAGCTGAAGCCAGTTCCTGAGGGTCATTGGTTAAGATCGGTGTGATCCCTAGCCTGTTGAGGGCGAAAGTAAGGGACTGAATATTCCCTGCATTATACTTAACAATGGCTACCTTCATGTAATGGATTTGCGAGCAAAAAGAAACGTCATCCCGAATGATGAAATAAGCTTAAAAAGCAACTTCAATCGAAATGACGCTCAATTTTGCCTCATTTTCAAAGAAGGCAAATTTAATGACTAATCGTTAAGCCAAAACCTTTTCTGATTTTCTTTTCTCTACCATTTCGGCGAGTACTTTTTTAACTGTTGGAATGCTCTCAAAAAGCTGCTCGTAAGATTGAATGACAAAATAACGATCTTGGAATACATCCTTGCGGTAAGGTGTATCGGCC
>CAYGPP010000036.1:2610-28812 GCA_964351885.1 uncultured Marinoscillum sp. | reverse complement strand
GGTACAGAGGGAATAAGCCCTTCGTATTTTCTTTCCTCCCACTTCTTTAATCAAAGTAATAAACTGCCCAGGCTTATAATCAAAACCAGTCACAGGTTGCTCAAAAACCACATTTACTGACTCCTTGGCCACTCGAATTACCTCTTTCACCTTTAGCGTTTGATAACGCTCATCTTTTTTTGTCTCTTTGTTCTTCTTCTTGAATAATCCAAACGCCATATTTCCTATTTTTTTAAGCTTCCGCAAAGGTAAAACGCTACGCCTTGCTCTACAAGTTTATCTTAATGACCTATTTTTGCATCTCTAAAAAAATCACGAGCATGCAGTTGAACGATCTTACCGCTATTTCACCCATTGATGGCCGCTACCGCAGCAAGGTAGCCAGTCTGGCTCCCTATTTTTCTGAGTTTGCACTCATTCAATATCGGGTGAAAGTCGAAATCCTTTACTTCATTGCTTTGTGTGAAATCCCATTACCCCAACTAACAGGAGTGGATAGTAGAAAGTTTGGAGATCTAAAGGCCATTTACGAAAACTTCACCGAGGATGATGCTCGCAAAATCAAAGACATTGAGAAAGTCACCAATCATGATGTAAAGGCAGTCGAGTATTTCATCAAAGAAAAATTCGATCAGTTCGGCTTAGCAGACTTCAAAGAGTTTATCCATTTCGGTCTCACTTCTCAGGATATTAATAATACTTCAATTCCTCTGTCTACCAAAGATGCACTGGCAGAAATTTTCTTACCCGACCTGAAAGAAGTCATTTCGCTAATCACAAAAGTAGCTGGAGATTGGAAAGACATCCCAATGCTCGCCAAAACACATGGTCAACCTGCGTCACCTACAAGATTAGGAAAAGAAATAGAAGTGTTTGTGAGTCGTCTCAACGAGCAGCTAAGTATGCTTGAAATCATTCCCCTGGCAGCCAAATTCGGTGGAGCAACGGGGAATTTCAACGCTCATAATGTGGCATATCCTGAGTATGACTGGCATGCATTCGGTGATCGATTCGTAGCTGAAAAACTTGGTCTCAAAAGGAGCTATCCTACCACACAGATCGAGCACTATGACTACTTCGCTGCGTTGTTCGATGCGGTAAAACGTATCAATACCATCTTGCTAGATTTCAGCAAAGATGTTTGGCAATATGTGGCCATGAATTACTTCAAGCAGCGCATCAATGCCAATGAAGTAGGCTCCTCTGCCATGCCTCACAAGGTCAACCCGATTGACTTTGAAAACGCTGAAGGTAATCTTGGAATCGCCAATGCTCTTTTTGAACACCTAAGTGCAAAACTTCCAATCTCTCGATTGCAAAGAGACCTCACGGATTCAACTGTTCTGAGAAATATTGGTGTTCCATTTGGACATACCATGATTGCGTTGGCTTCTCTGAAAAAAGGAATTGGCAAGCTGGAAGTAAACGAAGCGGCTATCCATGCAGATCTTGATGACAACTGGGCTGTAGCCGCCGAAGCGATTCAAACTATCCTCAGAAGAGAGGCTTATCCTAATCCGTACGAAGCGCTCAAAGCACTCACCAGAACTGGAGGCAAAATCACCAAAGACATACTGCATCAGTTCATTAGCGAGCTAGAAGTCTCGCCCGATATCAAAACTGAGTTGATGGAGATCACTCCTTTCAACTATACTGGGAAGTAGTTTTTATTTCGACACTTCGAACTGAAGCGCAATGCAAGGAGAAGTCTCGTTCATCCATTCCAACTCTTCTAAACCCACATTTTTTAAGTTTTCCATCCGGCATGTCACTTAATACAGTTCGACGAAATATAGTTTCTTCGGTCTCTTGTAATCTCAATAAAATTTAAATCGTCGTTTAGGTTGCATCAAGGACTTAATCTATCGAAAACACTCAATTCATAACCAATTAATATGTTTTCTGTGGAGACCGTAAAAGACAGGACGCTTGTCTAAAACGAAAAATTTAAAACAATTAATCTACACAGTCTATTTTATAATTCACAATTGATCTAGGAGAAAGCGTCAAGTAGCAATAACTCGCTAGAAGAATATTGAAGAGGATTACAAAATAAGTTTAAAATCTAACAAAGTAGGAAATGAAAAAAGTAGCGTTCGAAAAAAGAATCAAAAGGCTATTAATAGTGGTATTAACAATCGCTTCTATGGGGTTGATTAGTTGTGGTGAAGACGATGATATAGCTGTAGAAGAGGAAGAAATAGTAGAGGAGACGGGTTCCATGGATTCGTTTGTTCTCAATACTGTGGGTTCGAGTGGTGTAAATGGAACCGTAACTTTCAATGAATTGGAAGATGAAAGTGTAAAAATTACCGTGAGCCTCGAGGGTACCTCTGCGGGTAATTCGCATCCCGCACATATTCACAATAATTCTGCTGCCGAAGGTGGTGGAATTGCTATCTCTTTAACCCCAATTGATGGCAGCACTGGCATGAGTGAAACAATAGTAACCATGAAGGATGATGAAACAGCTATCTCGTATAGTGAGTTAATCAGTTTTGATGGATATGTCAATGTACATTTGAGTGCTGATGATTTGGGAACTATCGTCGCACAAGGTGATATAGGAGAAAATGTACTGACGGGAGAGTCGATAGAATACTCGCTTGAAGCTATGGCGGTTGAAGCGATTAGCGGAACTGCTACTTTTTACGAAAGAGTCAATGGTGAAGCTTTAGCAGTAATTATGCTAAGCAACACGCCCGAAGGTGGTTCGCACCCTGCGCATATCCATGCTAACTCTGCAGCAGAGGGGGGAGGGATACTTTTTTCATTCAATCCAATCAATGGAACTTCAGGATTGAGTCAAACAAATGTTAGTACCCTTAATGATGGTTCGGCTTTTACCTATTCCGATATCGAGCCAGTAGATGGATATATCAACGTACACCTAAGTGCTGATGAGTTAGGTACACTTGTGGCACAAGGCGATATTGGACAAAATATATTAACGGGAGAATCAATTGAATACGAACTCGGAGCTATGGCGGTTGAAGCGATCAGTGGTTCAGCAACATTTTACGAAAGAATCAATGGAGAAGCGTTAGCAGTAATTATGCTTAAAAATACGCCAGAAGGCGGTTCGCACCCTGCGCACATTCACGCTAACTCTGCCGCTGAAGGAGGAGGGATACTTTTTTCATTCAATCCAATCAATGGAACTTCAGGATTGAGTCAAACAAATGTTAGTACCCTTAATGATGGTTCGGCTTTTACCTATTCCGATATCGAGCCAGTAGATGGATATATCAACGTACACCTAAGTGCTGATGAGTTAGGTACACTTGTGGCACAAGGCGATATAGGGCAAAATATTCTAACTGGAGAATCAATTGAATACGAACTCGGAGCGATGGCGGTTGAATCGATTAGTGGAACTGCTACTTTTTATGAAAGAATCAACGGAGAAGCGCTAGCCGTAATTATGCTCAACAATACACCAGAGGGCGGCTCTCATCCTGCGCACATCCATGCCAACTCTTCCGCTGAGGGTGGTGGTATAATCTTTACTTTCAATCCAGTAAACGGCACTACAGGAATGAGTAAAACCCATGTGAGTGGCTTAAATGATGGATCAATGTTCAATTATGCTGATATCGCAGCGATCGATGGTTATATCAATGTACACCTGAGTGCTGAAGATCTAGGTACACTTGTGGCACAAGGCGATATAGGGCAAAATATTCTAACTGGAGAATCAATTGAATACGAACTCGGAACGATGGCGGTTGAAACAATAAGTGGAACAGCTACTTTTTACGAAAGAGTGAGTGGAGAAGCTTTGGCAGTGATCATGCTAAGTAATACACCAGATGGTGGTTCACATCCTGCACACATTCATGCTAACTCCGCCGCTGAGGGCGGTGGAATTATCTTTACTTTCAATCCAGTAAATGGTACTACAGGAATGAGTAAAACGAATGTTGCTTCTTACAACGATGGATCACAAGTCGGATATGCCGATATTGAGTCAATAGATGGATATATCAACGTACACCTAAGTGCACAAGAGTTGGGTACACTTGTAGCACAAGGTAATATTGGTATCAACGAAGGTTCTGAAACCGGAAGTACCAATTTTGATATTACTAATAGTGGGGCTTCTTCCTACATTTTCAATGGTGGAGGATTTTCAAGCTCCCAAAATCCAGCGATTACCTTGAAAAGGGGAGAAACATATACGATGACATTAAATGCACCTGGCCATCCGTTCCTAATCAAAACGGATCAGACTACAGGAACTGGATCTGCATATAATGATGGAGTTACGAATAATGGAGTAGCCACAGGTACAATAACTTTCACAGTGCCAACTAACGCACCATCCACTCTATTTTATATTTGCCAATTTCATTCCTCAATGGCTGGTACCATTACAATCACTGATTAAGAAACATATATCACCTGATTCTTACAAATATGTTACTTTAAAGTGTCACTGAAAGGATTTCAGTGACACTTTTCTTTTTAACGATAAGTTCTCATTTTCTATCTTTAACTTTTTTAAAATAGTTGCTTCATTGAATTATTCAAGACGGATCAATTGAAACTATCCTCATGCAATTCTGTGGCCTTGACAGAACTAAAGAAAAATACGCTCTAAAAAAGACTGATCAATTGTCTGTTTCTAATGAACTGGAAAAGTCGATCGCTATTTTGTGTTTAGACCAAAATGAGTAATTACCTCTGAGTAAAAATCATATCACTCTTATCCCACAGAAATTCCTTTCATACAAAACGTTGGTTTGACGGTTTTGATAGACAGATTTTTATAACTCTAAAAAATGCACCCTTTGAGCTATTAAAGAATAACAGGATGACTTCCCCACAACCAATGAAATACCTATCCTCCCAAGATGAGAATTACTCAGATATCATCAAATACCCTATTTTCAATACCTTTCCTTTTTGGTGACATTCTTTTACACCTTACGACTTACAAAATGTCTTGGTTATTGCCTAATTTCCATATGTATCCGATCAATCATTGTTTTTGGATGCTCTTGGAGTCTTGAAACCAATCAAACAGGGCGAATCTGAAAAGCCACACGAGTAAGAAAAAGCACTTAACTACTACCTAATGGAAGCGCAAAAAGTAGACATGTTCATCATGTCCAATGGGAAGAATTTCGAAAGTCATCACCTTATGCAAATTAGAGATCGACTTATTGAATTAGATGACTCAAGATGGTCAATTCTTCAAATCATTCAATTCAAAGATCCAACAATGATTCTAATCATTTCCATACTTGCAGGAAGTCTTGGAATTGATAGATTCATCATTGGTGATACAGGATTAGGAATTGGCAAACTTCTAACTTGTGGGGGATTAGGTATTTGGGCAATTGTGGATTGGTTTCTTATTATGGGAGCTACACGTGAAAAAAATCTTGAGAAGCTTCAGCAATCACTGATGTAAATTGTGACTGCCAAAAAACTATACTGGCTTTTATCTGTCCTTTGGATCGCTGGGGTGAGTTGGATCGTTTTTCAAGGGTCTTCACACATTAGCAAAACAGAGTCAAGTGTCTGTCTGATAAAAAATGTATCAGGCATTCCTTGTCCATCTTGTGGGACTACTCGATCTATTATGGCCATTTCGAATGGAGACTTCAGGGAAGCCTTAATGATCAATCCTCTTGGCTTTCTTATGCTTTTGATTATGATTATCGTTCCCGTCTGGATACTGATTGACTTGACTTCTAGAAAAAGGAGTCTTCACACATTCTATGTCAATACAGAAGAAAAAATCAGGCAACCTATGCTGGCAATTCCACTCACGATTTTAGTTGCACTAAATTGGATTTGGAATATCACAAAAGGTCTATGATTAGAGTAAAATCATTTGAATACCCTCCTGGAGAGCACGAGGCAGAGCGAGCTTCCAACAGTTATTTGATGTCCTTGGTAGCAGTGATTGGAGGCTTACCACTTCCCATTTTGAACCTAATCGCTACACTCTTTTTCTTTGTCGCCAATCGTAAATCCACGTATTTCGTAAGATGGCACTGTACCCAAGCATTGATCTCTCAGTTCTCACTGCTACTCATCAATAGTTATGGATTTTGGTGGACCATTTCTATCATTTTCCGATCTGAGGTAGTAACGAATAATTACATCGCCTACATGGTCACCTTATTCATTGTGAATTTTGGTGAATTCATTGCAACGGTATATACAGCAATCAATACCCGAAAAGGTCTGCACGTAGAGTGGTATTTCTATGGGGTACTCACCAATGCAATTTGCAAATCATGAAAGCTCTTGCTCAAGGTTCAGTATTAGTCGGCATTTTTATCCTTATTCTTTTTGGTTCACAACAGATCAACTGGATGCAGTTGTTGGATGTGAAAAATAATCAAGATAACATCGATGAAAAATTAGGTGATTTGATTTGGGAGTCTTTTGCAAAAACGCATTATGAGATAAAGGATCCAGACATAATGTACGGTCTTGATAGTATGCTTATTAAGATTTGTGAGGCCAACGGCTTGAGTAAGGAAGAAATTACTCTTCACCTATTAAATGCCGATCAAATTAATGCTTTCGCATTGCCTGGCAATCACTTGGTAATATTCAGCGGATTGATATCAGCTTCCGATCATCCTGATGAAGTGGCTGGCGTATTAGCACATGAGCTAGCCCATATAAAGCTAAAACATGTGATGAAGAAGTTAGTAAAAGAGATGGGCATCTCGGTATTGATCTCAATGGCTGGAGGCAATGGTGGCGGTCAAATGATTAAGGAAGCTGTTCAGCTGCTTTCTTCCCGAGCATTCGATAGAAGTATTGAGAAAGAAGCTGATATGAAGGCAGTTGATTACTTAGCCTCCGCACAAATAGCCACCGAACCGTTCGCTAATTTCTTATACAAAAGAAGTCAAGAGTCTGCCGATTTCTTTGACTACCTGACGTGGATCAGTACACATCCCAATCCTGAAGAAAGAGCTGAGTATATCACAGAATATAGCAAGGCATATAATTACATCCCCATAGCTTCGATTGACTCTGTGCAGTGGCAAGAGTTGCTAATTGATTTAGAAGGATTGGATTGATTGGCATCTTTGACGTGAAGAGATTCTGGATAATTTAAAAGCTTAGTGTAGAATACACTTAAAAATTTCGAGAATGACGTCCTTGATATCTGACTTTAAAGCAAAAGAATTCTAAACAGCAAATCAATCCACTTTTCCAGCTAGCAAGTATAAAACAGCCATCCGAATTGCTACACCATTTTCAACTTGATCGAGAATGATAGAGTGATCAGAGTCTGCTACATCACTTGTAATCTCTACCCCTCTATTAATAGGACCTGGATGCATGATCACAATTTCCTTTTTCAGAGAATTCAATAATTTCTTATTGATTCCATAGTGCATCGAATACTCTCTCAGCGAAGGAAAATATCTCATTTTTTGGCGCTCTAATTGAATTCGGAGAACATTAGCAACGTCACACCATTCAAGTGCTTTTTTGATATCAAGTTCCACTTTCACTCCCAATTCACCTATATGCTTTGGCAAAAGAGTCGCTGGCCCACAAACCATCACCTCAGCCCCTAGTTTCTGCAAAGCAAAAATATTAGAAAGGGCAACGCGAGAATGCATAATGTCCCCTACGATAACTACCTTTTTACCCGCTACACTTCCTGTTCGCTCTCTTATAGAAAACGAATCCAATAAGGCTTGAGTGGGATGCTCATGTGTACCATCTCCAGCATTGATGATGTTGGCATCTATGTGCTTTGATAAAAAATGAGCTGCTCCTGGACTGCTATGCCTCATGACAATCATATCAACCTTCATAGCCAATATGTTATTCACAGTATCAAGCAATGTTTCTCCCTTCTTCACTGACGATGAAGCTGAAGAGAAATTAATGATATCTGCCGAAAGGCGCTTTTCGGCTAATTCAAATGAAAGCCTAGTTCTAGTTGAGTTTTCAAAGAAGACATTTGCGACCGTGACATCCCTAAGAGAAGGAACTTTCTTGATTGGTCGATTCAAAACATCTTTAAAATTATCAGCCGTTTCAAAAATCAATTCTATCTCTTCTCGATCGAGATCTTTGATACCTAATAGATGCTTTGTCTTCAGTTGGCTCATTCAGGGTCGTTGATTAACCAAATATTATCTTTTTTACCTTGTTCTTCTAACTGAACCAGTACATGCTGAGAAGGCATGGTATTTACCTTCCTCCCTATATAATTGGCCTCAACCGGCACATCCCTGCTATACATTCTGTCAATAAGAACTAGTAGTTCCACTTTGGATGGCCGTCCAAACATGGTCATCGCGTCAAGCGCCGCTCTTACTGACCTACCGGTAAATAAGACATCATCGATAAGTACTACTTTCTTATTCTCTATTACAAATGGGACGTTCGTCTGATTAGGAGTCTTTGGGATTTCTCTTCTGCGAAAATCATCTCGATGAAAAGTAGTATCTAGATATCCCAGAGGTATTTTTTTATCAAGCTCTACCTGAAGCCCTTTTTTGATTCGCTCCGCCAAATAAATACCCCGCGGCTGCATTCCTAGAATCACCGTGTCGCTGAAGTCTCCATGGTTCTCAATGAGGTGATGGCACAACCGATTGATTGTGATTTTGAGAAGTTTACTGTTAAACAAGAGTCGCTTTTGCATGGTCAAACTGGTTGCAAATATAATCGCAATGCACTTAACCCTCTTAATGCTTTTATGGATAATTATCCTTTGTCCCTAGACACAATTATTACTCTTCGATGTTGTACTTGATTTTATTTATATAGAAAACACGCCTACTACTTCGTCCGCCTTCTCCTGCGGTATTAAAAATGCGCTGTTCGCCAAAGGCATATAAAGTATTGTCATACCAATTCTCTAACCCTTCGATCTCTGGATCTTTCGATCGAAGCTCGTCATTGGCATATGAAAGTTTCACTGGGTTGAATGTATTACCCTCATAAACCTCCTCTCCTTGCACTACTTTGGTTTTAATGGTGTTCTCATCTAAATACATAAGTATCACCTTATCACCGATTGTATTCACGGATACGAATTTCCTCAAATTGAAGGTGGACACATCATTAATTGCAAAGCTATTGTCCCAGAGAATATTTCCATTACGATCAAATGCAACCAAAATAGCGTGCGTATACTGATAACCCATAAACCCAGGACTATTAAATCCAGGTCCATATCCATATCTCGCAAGATTACCATTTGAATACCTTGGGTAATAAGCCTCCGCAATCATAAGATACTCTTCTCCTCTTTGAACAATATCATGAACCATCAACTTATAACTAAAATTTGCCTTTTTCCCTTTTTGAGCCCTACGTTGAATTCGTTCCAAAACTCTTTTTTCTCTTCTATCACTCATATACCCAAAGAAATTAGCCAAGTCAGAATACTCATGATACCTAACAAACTGTTGTCGTCCATTGATAAATTTGGCTAAATAAAGCCCCTTAGAATACTCGGAAGGTTTTTTAGAGTAAGTACCGGCTAAATATTGAAACCCACCTAGAAACATTGTTCCCGTCCCGTCAATTAAACTCTTTCGTTCACCTGGGCTGATAGTGTTGGCTTGCACAAGGTCTCCTTGCGAAGTGAAAGTCTTTGCCTGAATAGTCGTCTGACTTTTTGTGACCCTCTCTTGCTGAATTACTGTGAATAATAACGACTCATCATCTAAGATGACATCTAATATATCACTTTTATTCTCATAGAAACCCGGAACCACACGTGGTTTCTGTTCATCCAAATCGAAGGTAAGTAAGACAGGTCGGTAGTTTGTGTAACCACTCAGAATGACGCTATTGCTCAACACTTCAAAAAATTTAAGCTGAACTGGAAAAACTGTGTTGATCTCAATTCTTCTATACTCATCACTGACAGCATCTATTTCAAAAAGTATTAAGTCTTCATTTCTGTACTTTGACGCATTAAAAAGTAAATAATACTTCCCGTTATGATACTCTGTTCCGAGCAAAAAACTTTCAAACGGAATCGAAAAAATCTTCGTCCACCGAACACTCAAAGAAGTATCTACGCTATGGATCATCCAATCATAACCCTCTGAGTTGTTCTTTTGCGTACTAACTACAACCAAAATTCCTGATTTTTCACCACCAATTAATTGATAATTGAGGTTCAAGTTTTCTAATTGGAATTCTATTCTATCTGGCTGAATGATATAGGAACTAGTATCCCGATGCTTTTTTTGGGCCTGAGCAGAAAGTGTGAGCAATAAGAAAAACAGAATGGAAAAAAACTTGATATTCATTACAAACACTCTTCGTTAATGTTTCAGGAGATAGTTTAAACCTTGCTTAATCAAAATAGTTGTCAGTCCAGGGTTCATTATATCCTATTGGCTCTAAATTTAACCTAATTCGTAAGCATTTTAACCTGAGTTGAAGACATGAAAATTCTTATTCTTCGCTTTTCATCTATTGGTGATATTGTACTCACTACTCCCGTAGCGCGCAATCTCAGACAAATCAAAAAAGCACAGATCCATTACGTTACGAAAAAAGAGTATGTTGGATTAGTTGACTCCAATCCAAATGTTGATAAGACACACGTCTTGGAGACCTCTCTAAACAGCCTTATCAAGGAACTGAAACATGAGCATTTCGATCTGGTAATAGACCTCCACAATAATCTACGAACCAATTGGATCAAAATTAGACTTGGAGTCAAGAGTAAAACAGTAAAAAAATACAATCTCGAAAAGTGGTTACTGACCAGTTTCAAAATCAATAAACTACCAAACAATCATATAGTAGATAGATACATGGATACTATTCGCAATCTAGATATTATTCCAGACGGTGAAGGATTGGATTACTTCATCCCTGAGAAAGACGAGGTTGAATTGGACTGGTTGCCAAAAGCTTTTCATCAGGGATTCATTGCCTTAGCAATAGGTGGGCAATTCGCTACCAAACGGCTTCCTAAATCTCGATTGATAGAATTATGTGATAGAATTAATAAACCAATAGTATTACTCGGTGATAAAAATGATGCGGTTGTTGGAGAAGAAATTGAAAGGTTTTTCAAGAGAGAAGATTCTCCTAATCAGTTTACAGATGGATTGAGAGATCTAGGCAAGCATGCAATAATATTTAATGGCTGTGGAAAATTCAACCTTAACCAATCAGCTTCATTAATCAAGCAATCTAGTTTTGTGTTTACTCATGATACAGGCTTAATGCATATCGCTGCTGCATTCAAAAAGCAGATTTTTAGTGTCTGGGGAAATACAGTACCTGAGTTTGGAATGTATCCTTATATGACAAAATTCACCATTTTTGAGAACAAAAAACTAGATTGCCGTCCTTGCTCAAAAATTGGCTTTGACAAGTGTCCAAAAGGTCACTTCAAATGCATGAATGATGTTACTTTCGATTTTTATTTACCAGATTAAACAACACTTTAATGAAAACCTTGATTGTAATTCGCCATGCCAAGTCTTCTTGGAAGTTCGATCTGCCAGATAAGGATCGCCCGTTGAGTCTGAGGGGTAGAAGAGACGTAATTAAGATCTCATCGTACCTAAGCAATAATGAAGAGACTCCAGATTTATTGATAAGTAGTCATGCAAGCAGATCTCTCTATACTTCCTTGTTCATAGCCGATGCCTGGGGTTATCCTGAGGAATCTATAGTAGTTGACGAAGGGCTGTACCACGCATCATCAGACGAAGTATTGGATATTATTTCTCGGCAAAAAGGTGCAGATTCGATCGCACTCTTCGGTCATAACCCTGGACTTACGCAGTTAGTCAACAATTTCTCCAATGAATTCATAGACAACCTCCCAACTTGCGGAGTTTTTGCAGTCAATCTACAAATCGAAAGTTGGTCAGATATAAGATCAGCAACTTTTGAAAGGAAGTTTTTCATCACGCCAAAGCGAATGAACTTGGAATAGCCTTAGAGGATATATCTACTCAGATCTTTATTCTTCACGAGGCTTCTCAGTTTTTCTTCAACCAGTGCTGTGTCCACTACTATCTTGGCATTTGGCCCAATGGTGTCTGGAATCTCAAATAATATCTCATTAAGGAGCTTACTCATGACCGTATGCAATCGTCTTGCTCCAATGTTTTCCACCTCTTCGTTGATCTGGAATGCAATCTCTGCGATCAACTCCAATGATTCTTCCAGAAAGCTAAGCTCCACATCTTCTGCACCTACCAAAGCGATATACTGCTTAGTCAACGCATTTTTTGGCTCCTTTAAGATTCTCAAAAAATCTCCTTTTGTTAGGTTATCCAGCTCAACTCTAATCGGAAACCTACCCTGAAGCTCTGGGATCAAATCTGAAGGCTTACTGAAATGAAATGCTCCAGCCGCTATAAATAGAATGTGATCTGTATGAACAATTCCATATTTAGTAGTCACAGCACTACCTTCCACAATTGGTAACAAATCTCTCTGAACCCCTTCTCTACTTACATCTGGGCCACCTTGTCCTCCACGGCTATTTCCAGCAATTTTATCTACCTCATCAATAAATACGATTCCTGTATTTTCAGCTTTGGCAAGTGCCTCCTCTTTAACTTCATCCATATCGATGAGCTTAGAAGATTCCTCATCGAGCAAGATTTTCCTTGCTTCTGCAATGGTTACTTTCCTCTTCTTGATCTTCTTAGGCATCATGTTACCAATCATCTCTTGGATATTCATCATGGAAGCCTCGTCCATTCCTCCTCCTATCATTCCCACACCTGATCCGGATTGTTGCTTTACGCTAATCTCAATCTTACGATCATCAAGTTCACCATTTGCTATTTTTTCGCGGAAGCGAGCGCGTGTTTGTTCATTAAGCTCTTGTTCGTTCTCAGGCTCTTCGCTACCTATGGTGGTACTATTCGCTTTTGCCGATCCTTTCACTGGTGGAATCAGTGCATCCAAAATGATTCTTTCCACTATTTCTTTAGCCTTCTCCTTGACTTCTTCCTTCTTGGCAGTCTGAACGATACTTACAGATTGTTCTACCAAGTCGCGGATCATGCTTTCTACATCCCTACCTACATATCCAACTTCTGTAAACTTAGAAGCTTCCACTTTCGTGAACGGAGCATCTGCCAAGTGTGCCAATCTTCTGGCTATTTCGGTTTTCCCTACCCCAGTTGCACCGATCATTAGAATATTATTCGGCACAATATCTCCCTGAATATCCTCCTTGACATTCATCCTTCTCCATCGATTGCGCAAAGCAATCGCCACATTTCTCTTAGCATCTTGCTGCCCAATGATATATTTATCAAGTGCGGCTACTATTTCTTTAGGAGTTAAATTCTTATTCATAGTCATTATAAAATCTTCTTAAATGATTGCAGACTGGTTTGGATACTGAAAAAATCCGTACCTCCTGCTGCATGATAGGTCGCATGAGCGTACCTAATTTGAAATTGTTTGACACCAATCAAGAGCCCATAACTAAATCCAGCGCCATATCCCTGCTCTCCTATTTTCAATTCTTGTCTTCTTAAATGGCTATACCCAAATAACAATTGAAGATTTTCGCTAAGAATCAACTCAGTCCCAATATTGATTCTTCTGAGGAGCTGATCTGCTAGTTTTACTGTCCGCGATTGACTCAAATCATTCTCCTGCTGATAATATAATTCTCGCTGAGTCAGATTAAAAGCGGAGAGACTAAATCGAAAGGGCATGTATTGTGGCTTAAAGGAAGTGCTGATATTCACATCAAAAGGCACCGTATTAGAAGCCGATCCTGTAAAATCATTTAGAACAAAACCGAAGTTCTCGAATACTAACCCAGCTGTAAAGTCTGATTTGCTAGATCTATAGACACCACCCAAATCAAACAAGAGAAGTGAGGAACCATAATTCGAAATACCATTGGACGCATACTTTATATTGGCACCAAGCGAAAAAGCTCCGATGTGATGACTCTTACCAACCACAATCATTAAATCATTTCCTTGGAAAGAACCCAATTCATCTCCATTGGCATCCCTCTCTACAAAATCCCCATAATCCAGATAAGTAACCCCGAAAGCGAGATTACCTAATTTCTTAAACTCTGCTTGATAGGCTCCCGAAAAGGAAAGAATATCTGCAAAATAAGGACTGATATTAATCCCTACAGCAGTTGATCTGACAGAATCCAATACAGCAGGATTATGAGCAAATTGAAAAATATCCCCATCTGCCAACGAAACAACCTGGCCACCAAGTGCTGCATTACGAGCGCCAAATGGAGTATTGAGGCTTTGAAAATTATTGAACTGGGAAAATCCAGAAATGCTCCAAAGTAGTAATATGGCTGGAAGTGCTCTCAACTAGGTGGTTGCATGTTCAGGAAGGATGAATTTCATAGGTTGCTGTGGTTGCTTCTTCAACAACGCAATATCTATCACATCTTGCACAGTAGCCACGAAATGTATTTTCAAATTTTTGATATAATCCTTATTGATCTCCTCAATATCCTTCTTGTTACGTTCGCACATGATGATTTCCTTGATTCCAGCTCGCTTTGCGGCTAAGATTTTCTCTTTGATTCCACCTACAGGAAGCACTTTCCCCCTCAATGTAATCTCACCAGTCATTGCTAGTTTATCTTTAATCAAACGCTGCGTAAAAACTGACGCAAGTGCCGTGAGCATCGTGATCCCTGCCGAAGGACCATCTTTTGGTATCGCTCCGGCTGGTACATGAACGTGAAGATCATAATGCTCAAACGTTCGATAATCTATGTTGAACGGCTCAGCGTTAGTCTTTAGGTATGACAATGCTGTTACAGCAGACTCTTTCATTACATCTCCTAGTTGACCAGATAAGGTGAGTTTCCCTTTTCCTCGACTCAAACTAGCTTCTATGAAGAGAATATCTCCCCCAGAAGGTGTCCAAGCTAGTCCAGTAGCTACTCCTGGGATTGAATTATCCTCATATGCTTCTTTATTGAAAATCTCAGAACCTAAAATTCTTCTGACTTCTTCATTAGTGATCTTCTTTTCGTAAGGCTCTTCCATCGCGATGGATTTAGCTACATTTCTGATCACAGATGCGACTGTCCGCTCAAGACTCCTGACCCCTGATTCTCTCGTGTAGTCATTTATCAGTTTTGTAACAGCCGATTTGTCGAAAGTTATGTCACCAGCCTTGAGTCCGTGTTCTTCTTTCTGCTTTGGAATCAGATGCTTCTTAGCTATTTCCACCTTCTCTTCCAGTGTATAACCGGTGATGTCGATAATTTCCATTCTGTCTCTAAGAGCAGGCTGAATAGTATCCAGTGAGTTGGCAGTTGCAATGAATAGTACTTTTGACAAGTCGTAATCAACTTCAAGGTAATTATCCTTAAACGTACTATTTTGCTCAGGATCTAGCACTTCCAGCAAAGCAGATGAAGGATCTCCTCTGAAATCAGAACTCACCTTATCTATTTCGTCTAAGATAAAAACAGGATTAGAGCTCTTGCACTTATTGATGTTTTGAATCACTTTACCTGGCATGGCACCAATGTAAGTCTTCCGATGACCCCTGATCTCAGCTTCATCATGAACTCCACCAAGAGACATCCGGACATATTTTCTACCCAAAGCATCAGCAATCGATCTGCCGAGAGAAGTTTTACCCACTCCAGGGGGGCCATATAGGCACAAAATAGGGCCTTTCAGATCATTCTTTAATTTCCTGACGGCTAAGTATTCCAAGATTCTTTCCTTCACCTTATCCAAACCAAAGTGATCTCTGTCCAATATTTTTTTAGCGAAATTAAGATCAAACTTATCTTCCGTTCCTTCTTCCCATGGCAAGTCTACCAGCAACTCAGCATAACTCATCGCTACTGGGTATTCTGCAGCAGCGGGATTCATTCGCCCTATTTTATTTAATTCTTTGAGGAAATGCTTCTTCACTTCATCAGACCATTTCTTGTCTTTGGCTTTGGCTCGCAAAGCATTAATTTCCTGATCTGGACCGTCATGCCCCAACTCATCTTGCAGCACTTTCATTTGTTGTCGCAAGTAAAAGTCTCGTTGTTGTTGATCGATATCAGAATGCACTTTGCTGGCAATCTCGTGCTTCAACTCCAACATCTGGATGTCTTTCAGCATGTACTTGAGCAAAAGTTCAGCCCTGCCTTTAGCCTCGTTAGACTCTAGTAATTTTTGCTTATCCGAAACCTCTGCATTGATATTAGAGGAGAGAAAGTGAGTCAGAAAAGTATAACTCTGAATATTCTCCAAAGCTACTTGTGCTTCTTTAGGAATTTCAGGATTTAGCTTAAGTACTTTATAAGCTGCTTCCTTGAGTGAAGCCGTTATCGCTTTTATCTCATCCTCAGTGACATCTTCCTTTTCTTTCAGCACTGTATAATTGGCCTTTATAAAAGGTTCTTCTTTAATCGCATCTGTCAACTGAAAACGTTGTTGCCCTTGAATGATGATTGTCGTATTTCCATCAGGCAAAACCAACATCTTTAAAATCTTGGCGACTGTTCCGATGCGATACAAATCTTCAAATGCAGGTTCCTCCTTAGAAGTGTTTTTTTGTGCAACTACACCTATTATTCGATCACCCTTATATGCTTTTTTGACCAGTTTTATTGACTTTGTCCTGCCAACGGTAATAGGGAGAACCACGCCTGGAAACAATACGGTATTTTTTATTGGTAGAATAGGCAAACCGTCTGGAAGTTCGTCATCAGAAATTTTCGTCCCTTCCTTGTCCGCCACCAATTCAATCACCTCACCGGATTCGTCTTCTAAAAACTCACCCATAGCTGCGGGACTGATAAATTTATCTCTAAACATATAATACGTGTCAATGTGTCAGAGGGCAACTCATAAAAGTGCTCCCTATTTATTCGACCCAAAGAATTCCAATACCTATGCCAAATTAGCTACTGTGCCATAAATGGTATTATCTTTAGACATATTTGTTGCCAGTCTGTCGAAAAGACATGCTTTTATGAATGGAACGCCTTTCCGCCTCTTATTTTTTCTTTTCATCCCAATAAGTTCGGGGTTACTATCTGCTCAGCAGATATCTGCTCGAAGAATTAACATTGATTCGCTGCCTGAAGATATCATTCTCAATGCTTTTGAGTTTAAGCAGATCAATAAAACTCCCGTATACTATAATGCCGATGAGCTCAAGCGCATTCAAAAACTCAACGACGCTGAAAACTGGGAAGCGCTTTATAAAGCCCTTCGAGATTATGTAGAGAATTTTGGCATTCAGAATTTCTACAAAGACACCAAACTGATTTGGAGACTGGCCAAACTCACCGAACTTTTCGGTGGTTTTGATGAAGCGAAGAGCTTGTATCGCCTTGTGCTTCGTCATCATCATATTGGGATCAATATGAAAGAAATTGAGCTCTATTATGATTCGCTTAATGATCAGGAAGCTGCCGAATATGTACCCCTAGATTACTACTACGAACTTGTAGAATACCGAAAACTGATAGACACACTCCGTCCCCCACGAGGTGTCTTGCTTAATATGGGACAAGAGATCAATAGTCCCAAAGCTGACTATGCACCATCTCTTAACGTTCAGAATGATGTGCTCCTCTTCACCTCTCAGAGAAATAATTTAGATCTAACTATTCGCCGCACGTTCAATGAAGACTTGTTTTTCAGTAGGAAAGATGACTATGGAATATGGTCTAATGCTGAACCCTTTGCGGCGATCAATTCGAGATACAAAGAAGGATCTGCAATTCTAACAAGGGACGGAAAAACTCTTTACTTTTCGAGATGTGATTGCTTGGACTGCTATGGAGACTGTGATCTTTTCTCTGCCAGACTTCAAAATGACAGTACTTGGGGTGAAATCAAAAATCTCGGCACTAATGTCAATAGTTTAAGTTGGGACTCCCATCCCTCTCTTTCTCACACCGAAGACACGCTGTTTTTTGCTTCAGACAGACTTGGAGGATTTGGGTTGTCTGATATTTATTTTACCACGAAAAAGAATGACGGAATGTGGACTTCCGCTAAGAATTTGGGGCCAATTATTAATACAAGAAATAATGAAGTGAGCCCTTTTTACCATCCAGCATTCAAAGTTCTATACTTCGGATCAAATGGACAGCTCTATAATTTCGGAGAGTATGACATTTATAAAACCAATCAAATCGGTCAACGCTGGAGCGAGCCATATAATATTGGCCCCTTAGTAAATGGAAAGGGAAGTGAGTACTATTTCACCATTGACTCCAAGTCAGAACTCCTCTTTTACGCTCGATCTATTTCACGCGACCTCAACAAACAGGATATTTATTCCTTCCCGCTACCTATGGAGGCACAGCCTTTAGCCACGACTAGAGTGACAGGATCATTGACTGATTCACTAACAGGAAGACCATTTAAGGGAATTGTCTCGATTATTGATATTGATCAAGGAATTGAAGTGGCTCCCAAATTTCTCAAAGAAGATGGAAGTTTTGAGTTTGACCTTATTGATCAGAAAAACTATCTGTTGGTAATTCAGGGTGATGATTTCTTTAGGATAGAAAACACCTTCTTTTTGAATGGGCCTAGAGAACTTAAAACGACAACTCTTCCGCTCGCCAGTCGAGTGAAATTTGAATCCATAGAATTTGACAATGGTAAAGCCGAACTTAAAAAAGAGATGTACTCTGATCTAAATAAGATCGTGAATTTTCTATATGACAATCCTGATTTCAGATTAAGGATAGCTGGGCATACGGACTCCTTTGGATCAGATGAAGTCAATCTCAGATTATCCAAATCTAGGGCGAGTAACATAAGCGATTACTTTGTAGGGTTTGCAGGGATATCTCCCATAAGGGTAGACTGGGAAGGGTATGGCAGTTCTAAGCCGCTTGTAAGCGAGGTAAATGAAGCCACTAAAACAATCAACAGAAGGGTTGAATTTGAAATATATCGTCCTGCACCTGAGGAGATAGATCCATCCACTGGTGAAGTGGATGAAGAGTAATTCGTGGTTTTAGAAAAAGTCAATAACGAGTTTATATACATCGTTGAAAATGGCATAACTCATCAATCCAAGTAACAAAACCATTCCTACTTTCTGCGCATTCTCCAAAAATTTATCACTTGGCCTTTTACCCGAAATTATTTCCCAAGTAAGGAATACTACATGACCTCCATCCAAGGCAGGAATTGGGAGTAAATTCATAAAGGCAAGCACCATTGAAATCAAGCCTGTAATTCTCCAGAAATTAGTCCAATCCCAAACACCTCCGAAAACTTGTGCAATACCGATTGGCCCAGAAAGTGACTTGGAAGGAGATACATCACCGGAAAACATCTTACCAAATGCTTTTACATTGTAAAAGACCACATTGAATGCTTCCGCCGTTCCCTTGGATACCGCCTCACCAAAGGTGAAATCTCTATGCGAATAATTCAGCTCAAGATTTGGACGGAAGCCTATAGTAGCCTCGTCGGTTACATCAAAAGCCAATGCTTTACTTTGTCCATCACGTAAAATAGTAACACTAATTGTCCCTCCAGCTACAGAATCAAGTGCCGATCTAAACTGATCAAAAAACACAACACTTGTTCCGCTGACAGCAACTATTCTATCTCCGCTCAATAACCCTCCTTTTTCGGCATGACTTCCCTCAGAAATCTCACCTACTGAAAACGGTTGTCTGGGGCTGAAAAAAGCAGCTTTCTTATCTGAAAACTTATCAATAAAATCGTTCGGAATTTGAATAGTGACGCTCTCGCCATTTCTATCTACAGTATAAAAACCGTCAGTCCCCAGAAGTACATCTGGACTTCTTAGATCTCCAAAACGTTCGTAATCCTGACCATTGATATTGATAATCCTATCTCCTGTCTTTAAGCCCAATTGCTCGCCCAATTCGTAGGCTACAATTCCGTTCTTATTTAATTCTTCTTTCGTCAGATAGTCCTGACCGTTGGAATAAGTCAAAATAATAAAGATGACGATTCCAGTAATCACATTAACGATGATTCCGCCAAGCATTACAATCAACCTTTGCCATGCTGGCTTGGCTCTAAATTCCCATGGCTCAGGCTCTTCTGATAGTGTCTTCGTGTCCAAAGACTCGTCGATCATTCCAGATATTTTCACAAATCCACCCAGAGGAATTGCGCCAATGCTATATTCAGTTTCACCAAACTGCATTCCCCAAATCTTTGGAGGAAAACCTATGGAATACTTTTCCACTCGCATTCCGAAGGCTTTAGCAGCCAACAAATGCCCCAACTCATGTAATCCAACTAAAATTGATAGACCCAGCAAAAGCTGACCCGTCATTATTAAACCTTCCATCTACTTGATATATTCTTTAGCTCTAATTCTTGTTTCTTGATCCGTACTTATATAATCCTCCAAATTGGGGTCGCTAATGTAGTCCACCTTTTGCAAGCAGGCCGAAATAACATCCGAAATCTTCAAAAAACCGATTCTGTCATTGAGAAATTCGGCAACAGCTACTTCATTAGCGGCATTCAGCACACAAGGGCAATTTCCTCCCTTGTTCATTGCATCATACGCGAGTTGTAGATTACGAAATGTTTCCAAGTCGGGTTGTTCAAATGTGAGATTCGGGTAATCGATAAAATTGAATCTTGGATAACTTGAAGTCAAGCGATCTGGATAACCCATCGCATATTGGATAGGAAGGCGCATATCGGGCAATCCCAATTGTGCCTTGATGGATCCATCTTCAAACTGCACCAAACTATGAACAATACTTTGGGGATGAACCACTACTTCTATCTGATCTAGGCTCACGCCAAATAACCACTTGGCCTCAATGACCTCCAGCCCTTTGTTCATCATAGTAGCCGAATCGATGGTGATCTTAGCTCCCATATCCCAATTGGGATGTTTGAGTGCTTGTTCCTTATTTATGCTTAGTAATTCGTTTCTCTTCTTACCTCTAAATGGCCCTCCAGAAGCCGTGAGAATAATCTTTTCGATTGGATTACCGACCTCCCCAACAAGACATTGATAAATTGCCGAGTGTTCCGAATCGACCGGAAGAATATTCGATCGATATTCACTTGTCAGCTTCGTAATCATTTGACCAGCAACCACCAATGTTTCCTTATTTGCTAAAGCGATAGTTTTACCTGCCTTGATTGCATTGATTGTAGGTAGGAGCCCCGCATATCCAACTAAAGCCGTCAATACGATATCAATAGAATCCATAGTCACCACATCGGCGATTGCATTAGCTCCTGCGTAAACCTTTATATCAAGTGGGTCCAGAGCGCTAAATACACTGTCATAGTGATCCTCATTTGCAATCACCACTGTGTTTGGCATGTACTTTTTTGCCTGATTGATCAGTAATTCAAAATTGTTTTGAGCGGTGATCACCTCTACCGTAAATTTATCTGAGTGCTGATCAACTACTTCTAGCGTCTGAGTCCCTATTGAACCAGTGGATCCCAGTATAGCGAGACCTTTCTTCCCTTCTTTCATGGTAATTTTAACCCTTGCATTGCATCCGCAATATTTCTATCATTAGACAGCCGCGGCACCTTATTCTGACCTCCAAGTTTTCCAATTGACTTCATGTAATCAATAAACGCGTTTTGTTTAAGCGAAATGATCTCAAGCGGTCTCAAAATGGCACCACTAATGAGGTCGTCATAGTAAGTATTCTTTTTTCGAAGCTGCAAATCTAGTTCTTTTTCGAAAGCGAGCTTATCTGATGGATGATTAGCGAACTCAACATACCATTCATGCAGTGGTAAGCCTTCATTCGGTGTTACATTTGGAGCAACCGTAAACTCAACTAACTCAGTTTCGGGGAATCTCATGCAGGTGTTTTTCATTGCTTGTTCAACCTCTTCCCCAATGACATGTTCACCAAATGCAGAGATAAAATGTTTTATTCTTCCAGTAACTAACAACCGATATGGATCCTTACTGATAAACTTCACTGTATCTCCAATCGAGTAGCCCCAAAGTCCTGCATTGCTATTCAAGATCAAAGCATAATTGACTCCCAATTCTATCTCTCTCAAAGTCAAGCGCGTTGGATTTTCATTAAAGTACTCATCGGCTGGGATAAATTCGAAAAAGATTCCGCTATTGGCTAAGAGCAGCAATCCCTCCTCCACTTGAGAATCCTGATACGCAATAAACCCTTCCGATGCTGGATATGTTTCAATCGACGGAATCTCTTTGCCAATAGACTCAAAAAGCTTCGCACGATATGGCTCGAAATTCACTCCTCCATACACGAACAGATCGAAGTTTGGAAAAAGATCCTTGATCTGTTTTCCCGTTTTCTTCTTCAATCTATCAAAATACATCTGCACCCAAGGTGGGATCCCCGAGATCAAAGACATGTCCTGATTGAAAGTTTCTTCCACAATCTTATCAACTTTTTGCTCCCAGTCTTCTATACAATTGGTCTCATAGGTGGGCATCTGATTGGTCCTAAGATACCCCGGGACATGATGATTGACAATTCCAGAAAGCCTGCCTGTATTTATTCCAGCTTTCAAGTCTAGTGTTGGAGCACCTGAGAGAAAAATTAATTTTCCATCTAAAAATCTTGCCTTACCCGATTCATGAACGTAAGACAATAGTGCGTTCCTAGCTGAATTAATATGATTTGGAATCGAATCTTTAGTAATTGGAATGTATTTGGTTCCGCTAGTTGTCCCTGAAGTTTTTGCGAAATATGCAGGCTTCCCTGGCCATAGGATATCTTTCTCCCCTTTGACCACTCTATTTACGTAAGGTGAAAGTGCTTCATAATCTCTTATCGGAATTTGACGTGTAAAATCATCGTGACTATTCACCTCAGCAAATCCATGATCCTTACCAAACTCAGTTTGACTGGCTTGTTTAATCAGAGTTTTTAGTATGTTCTGCTGAGCGGATGGAGCTTCCAGCATCCACTTCTTAGTCTGACTATTTATGTACGATGCGAATGGTTTGCTTAATACAGATCGAAAGCCCATTGGAGTGATTTTAATTGAAGATCAAAGAAAGATAAAGGGAGCTCTAATTCCTAAAATCTTATCTGCCATGTAATAGGAAACAGATACAGGATAATGAGTTGAATATTTAATCTCTTTTAGATTTTTTAACACAACCTTTTTCTCCTAATCACATTTATATAGTTGTTTTCAATATCTAAATGAAAATTCAATGCTACGTCAATACACAGTCGTGATCCTTACCAGTCTTAGCTCTGCCATTCTTGGGAGTTCTCTTACTTTAAGCCTATTAAATAACTCACTAAAAACGCTTCAAAAAGAGGAATCATTCGTTTCATTTTCTTCGGATAATCTCGCATATAATTTCCCTCCTGCTTCGGCATCATTACAAGGTAAAATCTCTAATACTGAAGTTGATTTTGTATTGGCATCTGAGCAAAGTAAATCCAGTGTAGTCTTCATTCAAACGCTAAGCGAATACGACTACAGAACGGGACATTGGCTTGATTGGTTCTTTGAGCCTCGTGCCTCTCAGGAGGTCAGTAGCGGGTCAGGAGTTATTCTTTCGGAAGATGGATACATCGTCACTAATAACCATGTAATCGACAAAGCAGACATCATCAAAGTAGCGCATGGTAAGCGATCTTATGATGCCACGTTGGTCGGTCGCGATCCAAGCACTGATTTGGCTATCATCAAAGTAGAACAGCTCAACCTTCCAGCAATTGAGTTTGCTAATTCTAATGAAGTTAATGTTGGAGAATGGGTGCTGGCAGTTGGCAACCCCTTCAACCTCACCTCGACCGTCACTGCAGGAATTGTGAGTGCCAAAGGCAGAAATATCAATATCCTAAGGGATAAATTCCCAATTGAGTCATTCATTCAAACTGATGCTGCAATAAATCCCGGAAATAGTGGTGGTGCATTGGTGAACACAAATGGCGATTTGATAGGTATCAACACGGCCATTCTATCTCGAACTGGTTCATATACTGGGTATGGTTTCGCGATTCCTTCGAATATTGTGAAGAAAGTATACTCCGACATTAAGGAATATGGCGAAGTTCAAAAGGCCTTTTTAGGCTCTGAATTTATTGATATTAACAGCGAATTAGCATCCAAAATGTCTTTGGAAGACTTATCAGGTGTAATCATTGCCAATATTCAACGGGAGGGAGCCGCAGCTAAAGCCAAACTAGAAAAGGGCGATGTTATCAGAGAGATCAATGATTTAGTCATTGATAATCGAGCATTTCTAGAGGAGTATCTAGCCAACCTTTATCCAGGAGATCAAATTAAACTATCCATTGAAAGGGAAGGGAAGAAACTCACCAAGGAGATCACTTTGACCAATAAGGAAGGCACAACGGACATCATAAAAAGAGATGTTTACTTTTCAGAGTGGCTGAATGCTTCGTTTGTAAGTGTACCAAAAGTAGAAAGAGATCTCCTAGGCATTAAAAATGGAATCAAAGTGGTGGATTACAAACGTGCTGGAGTATTTGCCGAATTGGGAATTTCCGAAGGGTTCATCATCACACATATCAATAATACCAATATTGAAAAGCCTGAAAAATTCGCTGAAATCATTGAAAATGTTCAGGGAAGAGTGATTATATCAGGAATTGACCAAAGAGGTAGGAAAGTGTATTACCCGTATTACTTCTAAGCTACTGCTGTACGAATTTTAAGTTTTTTCTTTAACTCATCAATTGAGTATCTGAATTTCGCATTGGTATCGATCATGTCATTCACTGACTGAACAGCGTGAATAACTGTAGAGTGATCTCTTCCGCCGAAGTGATAGCCTATTGATTTCAACGAATGATTTGTGTAATCCTTGGAGAAATACATTGCAACCTGACGGGCTATAACAATCTCCTTCTTTCGAGTCTTCGCTTTAAGATCTTCTTGCTCTACTTTGAAATAGTCGGAAACTGTTTTCTGTATATAATCGATCCCTACTTCAGTATCTATATCGGTCACTATATTCTTAAGAATTTGCTTTGCTAACTCCAAATCCATTTCGCGGTGAGTTAGCGAGGCATGAGCAATTAGAGAAATAACAACTCCCTCAAGCTCACGGATATTGGTGTCTACCGTGTAAGCAATATATTCTATTACTTCATCTGGAATAATGATTCCATCTGCTTGCATTTTCGTCTGAATTATGGCCATTCTTGTCTCAAAGTCAGGTGCTTGAAGATCAGCGGTCAAACCCCATTTAAATCTCGAAACAAGTCGATCTTCCAATCCCTTTAAGTCCTTCGGCGCACGGTCAGATGTCATAATAATCTGCTTGCCCGCTTGGTGTAGATGATTGAAAATATGGAAGAATATCTCTTGCGTCTTCTCTTTATCCTTTAGAAACTGGACATCATCAATAATCAAAAGATCAACTTCCTTATAAAAATTTATAAAATCCTGAAGATTGTTGTTCTTTAGTGCTTCTATGAATTGATTCGTAAACTTCTCAGAAGCCACGTAAATAACCTTCTTTTTACGATCATCAGCTATGATCTGATTGCCAATCGCCTGAACCAGGTGAGTTTTTCCAAGACCTACTCCGCCATAAAACATTAACGGATTAAATGAGGTAATCCCTGGTTTTTGTGACACAGCGTAACCAGCGCTACGTGCCAATCTGTTACAATCTCCCTCAATGAAATTTTCAAATCTATAAGAAGCATTCAGGTTCGAATTATTCTTTAACTCTTGATGGAAATCCGGGTTTTTATAAGCGTCATAGCCATTCACCCTGGTCTTGTTTTGAGAATTACTTGATCCAGAGACATTGATTGTCAAAGGCTTGACATCATCGTCTCCCCTATCTACAACGACCGAATACTCTAATCTACCTCTCTCACTAATTTCAGTTTTAATTGCCTGCTTCAATAAGTGTACATAGTTTTCCTCTAGCCACTCATAGAAGAATTGGCTTGGCACTTGAATGGTTAGGACGTCTTGTTCCAATTTAACAGGAACAATTGGTTCGAACCATGTCGAAAAACTTTGAGCTGGAATACGCTCCTTAATAAAAAGGAGACATTTTTCCCACGTCTCTAAATACATTGGCGATCTATATTTTAAAGGACAAAACTCGGAAAAAGAGTCCCTCCGATAATTGAAGGACATCAAAATTGTGGATAAATTTTTTAAGAAAAAAATGACTTTTGCCGAAGCCCAACCGGAAGATATCACCGATGAAAATTTCCCAGATATTATTGAAAGCTTTGATTACCCCAATGCAAACATCATGGATGTTGCCAATGCCATTGGAAAGCTGACTAAAAAGAACTTTATC
>CAYGPP010000036.1:0-2600 GCA_964351885.1 uncultured Marinoscillum sp. | reverse complement strand
TTTGCCATGAATTATCTTTGAAAAATGCAAGTGATTACACTTTCGTTGACACTTCTTCTGAAAATAAATCAACAGATACGAAGTAACTTTAAAATGTTATGAAACAAGACACCCCCGATTTCTCACATTTTCCAAAACACACCCTTGAAGATTGGAAAACAGCCACCCAAAAGTCTCTTAGAAATACAAGGCTCGAAAGCCTGTTATGGGAACCAAAAGGAATTCCACTTCAGCCATATTATGATCAGGGGCATAACTTATCCGATCACTTTTCTATCTCACTTAATGAGAAGCAACAGGGATGGGTTCAGTATGAACACATAGTACTTACATCATCAGATAAAGACAACAAGCTGGCCTTAGAAGCACTGAATAGTGGTTGTGAAGGAGTCATTTTTGAGGGAGATTTTGAAGGAGTAAATATCAATCAGCTTACTAATGGAATTCTCACAGAACACTGTAAGATCTCTTTTATCCATACTGGAAAAACCGACTGGAAGATACGCAAGTCCAAACCAAATGGGTTTTTGATCAATGCTCACCTAGAAGATGAGTCCCAGCAGAGAATTACGATAACATCGCATGAAACTCCAAATTGGATTGATGAAAATCAAAGCATTCTGAAGGCGGTAATTGAAAAGTTCAATTCTATTAGCAATCCAAAGTCAATAACAATTCTCTTGAGTCCTACGAATGATTTCTTTCATGAAATTGGACGGGTCAAAGCATTGCGCTACTGCATCCTACAAATATTAAAATCTCGAAATTCATCCAATACAAAGGTTCATTTCCATTCAACAATAACAGCGGGGAGTAATGAGAGTAATCATATTTTAAAATTAACCACTACAGGACTGGCTAGTATCATAGGAGGTGTGGATAGCCTATCGTTTGATTCTGGAAAAAGTGAATGGCTAGGTAGCGGTTCAGAAAGAATTAGTCGAAATGTGGGAAATATCTTGAGACATGAAGCCAAGCTATCAGACGCATCACAATATGCCAGTGGCTCCTATTTTTTGGATCATTTGACCTTGGAGTTGATTAAGAAATTTTCAGAGGGCTTGGAGGAAATGAATATTCCAAAATCTTCTCAATCAACACCCACCGACTTCAATCACTCTAACTATGCGCCTGGTCTGCCTCCTTATATCAGGGGGCCGTATGCTACGATGTATACGATGCGCCCATGGACAATTCGTCAATACGCAGGGTTCTCCACCTCTAAGGAATCTAATGCCTTTTATAAAAGAAATCTTGCCGCAGGACAAAAAGGACTCTCGATTGCTTTTGACTTAGCTACCCACAGGGGCTATGATAGCGATCACCCAAGAGTAACAGGAGATGTTGGCAAAGCCGGAGTAGCCATTGATACCGTGGAAGACATGAAAGTCTTATTCGATAAAATTCCACTAGATCAAATGTCTGTGTCGATGACTATGAATGGCGCAGTTCTACCCATTTTAGCCTTCTATATCGTTGCAGCGGAAGAGCAAGGGGTTAGTCCTGATCAGCTTTCTGGTACCATTCAAAATGATATTCTCAAGGAGTTTATGGTACGTAACACTTATATCTACCCTCCAAAGGAATCGATGCGAATCATTTCCGATATTTTTAGCTATACAACCAAAAATATGCCTCGCTTCAACTCCATTAGTATAAGTGGCTATCACATGCACGAAGCGGGGGCAACTGCTGCCCAAGAGTTAGCTTTTACACTTGCTGATGGGGTAGAATATATTCGAAAAGGAATAGAAGCTGGATTAAAGATTGATGATTTTGCTCCTCGACTTTCCTTTTTCTGGGGAATTGGAATGGACTTCAAAACTGAGATTGCCAAGATGAGAGCCGGGAGGATCTTATGGAGCGAACTGGTGCGGGAATTTGACCCTAAAAATCCTAAATCTTCAATGCTTCGCACCCATTGCCAAACATCTGGTTATAGTCTAGCGGCACAAGACCCTTACAATAACATATGTCGAACGACTATTGAAGCCTTATCTGCAGTATTCGGCCATGCGCAATCATTACATACCAATGCGATGGATGAAGCCATAGCGCTGCCCACTGACTACTCCGCAGCTATTGCCAGAGAAACTCAGTTATACTTACAAAAAGATATCAACATCACTCAAGTCGTTGATCCTTGGGGAGGCTCCATTGAAATAGAAAGCCGTACAGATGAACTAATCGCTGAAGCATGGAAGATCATCTGGGAGATTGAAGAAGTGGGAGGTATGGCAAAAGCGATTGAGATGGGAATTCCAAAGATGAAAATCGAAGAAGCTGCCGCAAAAAAGCAAGCAAGAATTGATAATAACGAAGAAGTAATTGTAGGAGTTAATAGATTCGAACCCAATGAAAAAACGAGCCTTAAATTACTAGAAGTCGATAATGAGGAAGTAAGACGATTACAAGTTGATCAATTAGCAAAAATTAAACAGGATCGTAACCAAAAAGATGTTGACCTCTGCTTAACTGCTCTTACCCAGGCTGCCGCAGACGGGACGGGAAACTTGCTAGAACTTACAGTGCACGCGGCTAGGAACAGAGCAACATTAGGTGAAATATCCTCGGCGCTGGAAGAAGTATTTGGAAGGTAT
>CAYGPP010000035.1:0-29300 GCA_964351885.1 uncultured Marinoscillum sp. | reverse complement strand
GGTGATCAATCAGCTTTCTCAGCATACAGCATAGGTCTGAATCTTGAATATCAGCCAGCTTCGTGGCTTTGTTTGATTACTGAATTGAATTATGGCGCTCAAAAATATGCAATTAGTAACCCTGACTTCTACACTAAAATAGTTGATCAAAGTGACCAGGGAATATATGGAGCAGGTGGTGTATATGGTACAGGATATACTTGGCAGAATTCTGAAATAGCAAATTCTAGCACTCAGGCAGGAGCATTTTTCAAGATTACCAATCCTTCTTCTCAAGGAAAAATGAAGCCATTCATCTCCTCAGGTTATCTCCTTGACCTTACTCAAAATACTGAGGTAATGAATAGGCTTCTTGAATCTGGGACAGAGAAAATCATATTGGTAGAGAGCAAGTTTCCTGACAATCAAATGCAAAGTTTTCTCCGATCAGAGTTCGGAATAGAATCACAACTAAGCGAACAATTTTCAATCAGACTATCCGCTGATTATTGGTTTCAATTAACAGGTACAGAGTATACTGGAGATATGTTTGGGATGAAAGCGGTAGTTGTATATGTCTTAAAATAGTGCTTCATGGAAATAGCTCAATTACCTATTCTGGAGACTTCCATTGATCAAAAAAATATTCACGATATAAATGCCCATGACAATTTGTGACAACCCTTTACTTTGGCGTGACACAATTATTTGAAATATGGCTGTAATTCGTACGTTCATTAATTACAGCCATGTTACGAAATTTCCTCCTAACCTCCCTTCGCAACTTTCGCAAGAATAAGAGCTATGTAATCATCAATGCTTTTGGGCTTGGGATAGCACTCGCTTGTTGCATTACTGCATACCTCATCATAGCATTCAACTTCGAATTTGACGATGCATTTGATAAGGAGAAGTTATCCAACACTTTCATTATCCATACCCAATATCAAGACGAAGATGTAATAGGCCGACACATCATAGCTCCGGTCAATCTAGGGCCCGCGCTCGTAGAAAACATTGCTGGAGTGGAGCAATTCACTAGATACAATTCTGCTGGCGCTTATGTAAGAGTCAATAAAAAATCCTTCAGTGAGGGGATTCAATTCGCAGATAGCAGTTTCTTTCGCATGTTCCAATTTGACTTGATCAAAGGGAGTTATGAATCCTTTCAGAAACTAAATACGGTTATTATAAGTGAGGAAACAGCCAACAAATTCTTTGATGACGGTAATCCAATTGGTCAAACCATCAAATGTTATCTGCCTAACGAAAGTGAAAAACAATTCGTAATTGGGGCGGTATTCAAGAACAAGCCCATGAACAGTTCAATCAGATTTAATCTGATGGTACGGCATGAGCACTTTATGGATATCTACGATCTCTCAAATAGTGAGTGGGGTGATTGGCGTGATCCCGCACTCATTGTAACTCTTTCGAGTCCTGATCGCGCAGAAGAAATCGCTCCACTACTTACAGAATACGTGAAGCTTAGAAACGAGATGAAGCCAGACGCAAAAGTCACTGGTTTTGCGCTTCACCCGTTTAACGAGCCACTCAACGAGGATGATATTGGATGGAGCATGCTCGATACCCCTATCAGCATTACACCGTTGATTATATTTTCCACGATGGCTTTGATGATTCTCTTGATTGCCTGTTTCAATCTCACCAATACTTCATTTGCGATCACTGCAAGACGACTCAAAGAAGTGGGAATTAGGAAAGTAATAGGCGCTTCCCGTCAGATGATCGTGCTACAGTTCCTTACGGAAATGCTCTTGACAATTGTACTATCCTTGATAGTCGGCTTAATAATGGCCAAGTTCATCTCCGAAGAGTTTGCTGATATGTGGGGACTGAGATATAGCCTCTCTGACCTAAATGGACTCAATTTGGTGATCACCTTGCTAGTTTTGGTATTTACCGCATCATTGATTGCGGGACTATATCCAGCTTTCGCCAATAGCAAATTCATGCCAATAGAATTGCTCAAAAGTAATGTGAAGCTGAAAGGCACCAACTGGTTTACGAAGACATTAGTTACTATACAATTTGCTATCTCCGTATTTGTGCTTATTAACGGGGTGGTGTTTATACAAAACACAAAGTTTCAGGAGGCGATAGATTACGGCTATGATTACAAGTATATCATTGTCACCTCAGTCAACACCAAAAAGGATTATGATCTGATAAGTGGCAGAATTCGCAGCAATCCCAAAGTGGAGAATACGGCTCTTTCACATCATATGCTCGGCTGGAGTAGTTATCCATTTCCCGTGTCAATAGATACTACCGAGTATCAGGTGCAGCATATAGAAGTTGGTGTGAATTTCTTCGAAACGATGGGCCTCAAAATAGTGGAAGGACGCTTCCTCGATCTTAATACCACCACCGATCAGACTTCATCAGTGGTTGTCAATAAGGCATTCTTGAAGCACTGCGATATTTCGAACAACCCAATTTCCTCAATAGTCACTATCCGTGGCGAACGCATGAGAATTGTAGGGGTGATTGAAAACCATGTTGATAATCTCTTTCGATCAACCGAAGAAGAACCATTTATTTTCTATCAATCCAAACCGAATGAATATCAAACAATGGCAGTTCGATGTGCACCAGAAGACAGGGAGGAAATCAACGAAGCATTAGAAGCTATTTGGCAAGAGTCCTTTCCTGAGAAACCATATTTTGGCAATTATCAGGAAGACAATATTCTTGGCGGTTTACGCGAGACCAATGGTAATCTGAAAAAAATATTTCTATTCTTAACCGTGCTCGGTGGGCTTTTATCCATTTCTGGAATTTACGCTTTGGCTTCACTCAACGTGGAAAAAAGAACCAAGGAAATCGGTGTAAGAAAAGCACTTGGTGCCAGCCTAAGTAATCTTGTGATGATCTTGAGCAGAGAGTTCGCAATCATACTCGGTTTTGCTGCATTACTCGGATCAGTCGGAGGATATTATCTCTCCACGGGACTCTTAGACGAGATCTATGCATACCACATTTCCGTAGGAGCGTTTCCATTGATATTCAGCTCGCTGATCATTTTCTCCATGGGAATACTCACCACTGGTTGGATCATCACCAAGGCGGCTCTGGCCAATCCTGTGAAATCTTTGAGGGATGAATAAGGAAATGTCTGAGCGCTATCAAGACTAGAGCCAATCATTCCGATCTGAGCAGTATGGTGTGATTTTTAGATTACTTCATTTAGTCATTCTGAAGTCTACCTGATTCATAAATGACATCTACCAAGAGAATCTCTATTTACTGTTTTTATCCCTACTTTCTAACAAAAAAATAAAATTGAGGCTCATGATAAAATTCTCTATTTTAGAAAGAAGAAGGGAAACATATGATGAAAATAGTTATCCAGTTTTTATTCATAGGCATTATCACCTGCAATTATTTACAGGCACAGGACAAGGACTCTACTAGTACTTCATCCGAAAAAGTGTACGCCGAAAAAACAGAGTTAATCATTAAAGTATCAGTGCCAACGTACAGCAGCTTCTATTTAAACAAAGGAGATAGGTATGGAAAAACAAATGGTGTTCTTGGTTTTGGGGTAAATGGAGAATACTACATCAAAGACAATATCTCCATTGACGTAAGATTTGGATTTGCAGTGGATGAACCTTTTATGTTTGCAGATCAACCAGACATAGATGAAAAGTACAACTCAACAGCTGTCAGTTTTTTGGCGGTTCATTTTGGTAGAGAATGGAGGTATTTTCATACTTCCCTCGGGCTTCAAATCAACCAAAGCAATTACTTTGAAACCAATCCAGTTGTCCTTCCAGATACTGTAATCCAAAACAGAAATAGTCTAGTCCAGAACCATCTAAGTGCCGGTTTTTCTGCTTCTTTTCATCCAATTGAATATTTTTCATTAGACATTACCTATTTCCCTTCCCTAATCGGATGGAAAGAAAAGCAATTGGAATTGCACTATACACATCTCTTCATGATCGAACTTAACCTACGTTTTAAGACTAAAAAATAGTCACTCAATTTTTAGATCTGTTTGAAGAAACACAAAATCGAATTAGCCTTTATGCTCTTGTTTGTTTTTTCACCAGCAAGTCAAAATGCAGCAGATTTGTTATTCATAAGAATACCAAATGCTGACTAAATGCGGATAATAAATTTCGTCATTCCACGACGGAGCGACTCGAAGGAGTGAAGATCGGGGAACCCCAATATCAACTTCAGAGATTCCCCGGTCTTGGTCATACTTCCCTCGCCGTGGAATGACGGTCTAAAAGAAAGCTAATAAAGTCAATCGGAATACCCTGCCATCCGTGTTCGTCTTATCATCAATAGATGTGATAAAATAATAATTCAATCCATCACAAGTCTTATTCGTACATTCGCCGCACTTAATGTCGATCATGCGCAGAGTTAAGTCCGTGAACAGGCTGTTTCACCAACTTGACCAAGAGATAGCAGGATTTCAGTCCGAAACTGGACTGCATTGTATATCAGGGTGTGGCCGATGCTGCACCAAACCTGATATAGATGCCACGCCTTTGGAGTTCTTGCCATACGCTTTTCATCTCTTTCTCACTGATCAAACTACTACAGTCCTCCAAAAGCTAGAAGATCGACCAAATGATATCTGTGTAATTTATAAACCATTGACTGTGAATAATAACACACAAGGATCATGTGGAGATTATGTGCATCGTGGTTTGATCTGTAGACTTTTTGGGTATGGTGCGTCTAGGGATAAATTAGGTGAGCTCAGATTGGCTACTTGCAAACTGATCAAAGAAGGACAAGCTGAGAATTATGAAAAAGCCATTGCTAACATTAAATTGGGACAATACGTACCGATTTTCTCTGACTATTATCAGCGCTTAGCTCAAATTGATTTTCGACTAGGTCATACAATACTCCCAATCACCGAAGCAATCAAAATAGCAATAGAAGAAGTGTTGCACCATTATGCATATCGCCCATTTCCGAGAGGGTTTAGGGATGCTTCTTAGCCTATAAAACTCCCTTAGTACTAGGTAAACTGCTCATCTCATCAGGGTTCCGTTTGATAGCCATCTTGATGGCTTTTGCCCAAGCTTTGAAGATACCCTCAATCTTATGATGTTCGTTATCACCTTCCGCCTTGATGTTGAGATTACACTTGGCAGTGTCCGAGAAGGACTTAAAAAAGTGCATAAACATCTCTGTTGGCATCTCTCCTATTTTCTCACGCTTGAAGTCAGCTTTCCATACCATCCAAGGTCTGCCTCCAAAATCAATCGCCACCTGAGCCAATATATCATCCATTGGCAAAAGGAACCCGTATCGATTGATCCCCTTTTTGTTACCAAGCGCATTGAGGAAACACTCACCTAAAGCGAGCGCAGTATCTTCTATGGTATGATGTTCATCTATGTGTAAGTCACCTTTCACTTTGACAGTAAGATCAATGCCACCGTGCTTACCTAGTTGGTCAAGCATATGGTCAAAGAATCCCAAACCAGTATCAATAGATGTAACACCAGAACCATTCAGATTGACGGCAATCGAAATATCGGTCTCTTTAGTGGTTCGTTGGACCTCCGCTTTTCGTGGTTTCAATATGAGATACTCGTAAATCTCCTTCCAACTAGAGGTCGTCAATATTGCAGAGGTTGAGGCTTCATCGGCGATGTGGATTCCATTGCATCCCAAGTTTTCAGCCAGCTGGATATCTGTGACGCGATCACCAATCATGTAGCTGCCCTTGATATCATAATCACCATTGAGGTATTCTGAAAGCATTCCTATCCCAGGCTTTCTATTAGGATGATTATCAGCAGGAAAATGCTCGTCTATGTGTACCGCATCAAATTTGATTCCTTCGCTCTCCAGCACCCGCATGATCAGATTATGCACTGGCCAAAATGTATCCTCAGGAAACGCATCAGTTCCCAGCCCATCTTGGTTGGTTACCATCACTAGTAAGAAATCAGTCTCTGCCTGAATTTTCCTTAGGTAGAAAAACGTATCAGCCAAGAAGCTCACTTTATCAATGTGATCGATCTGCTCATCGGCGGTTTCGTGATTGATGGTACCATCTCGGTCTAGGAAAAGTATAGGTCTCATATCAATGTTCTTAATTTGGCGTGTACGCTTTAAGCAATTCCAAAAATCTGTCGTTCTCCTCGTTGGTTCCCACAGTGACTCGTAGGCAATCTTGACAATGCAATTCTTTAGTTCTATTTCTGACGATCACTCCCTGATTGGTCAGGTAATGAAAAATATCATTCGCACCTTTCATCTTCACCAGTAAGAAGTTACCATCACTAGGGTAGGTTTTCTCAACAAAATCGATCGTAGCTAAGTCTTGTTCTAAGCGAGTCCTTTGTTCCAAAATAATCTGAACCCTGCCTTTCATCTCATGCTCATTGCCTAAAGCCTCAAGCGCAAGCTGCTGATTTACCTGACTGATATTATAAGGAGGTTTAATCTTTTCTAGCATAGAGATAACGAATGGATCAGCCATTGCCACACCTACTCGAATGCCGGCCATTCCCCATGCTTTACTTAAGGTTTGTAAAACGACGAGTCTCGGGAAATTAGCCAACTCACTTACCCAACTACTCTCATGCGAGAAATCAATATAGGCTTCATCAATGACAAGAATTCCTGGGAAATTTTTAAGAATTTCAACGATTTTTTCTTTGCTTAGCGCATTACCAGAAGGGTTATTGGGCGAACAAAGAAAAAGAATCTTAGAACTCCCATTCCACTGCTCCTTCAATCCATTCAAATCAATCTGAAAACTTGGAGTCAAAGGAACTTGGATATTTTCTACTGCATTGACTTTGGCACTCACTTTATACATACCGTAAGTAGGCGGCATGGTAATAATGTGATCTTTATGAGGCTCACAGAATAACCGAATCAATAAATCTATTGGCTCGTCACTTCCATTTCCAAAAAATATTTGGTTCTCACTAACTCCACGCAGTTGAGCCCATTGCTGTTTGAGAGCGATATGATGCGGATCGGGATAGCGATGATACTGACCGTATGCAGCTGAACCTAGTGCGTTTTCATTCGCATCTAGATATACTTCAGCGTCCCCTTCGAATTCATCCCTTGCTGAAGAGTATGCTGTCACCTCCTGAAGGTGAGTCCTGATCAGATTTTTTAGTAATCCCATCTTCTCTGAGTTTTTTGAGCCGTATGGTTACGGCATTTTTATGTCCATCAAGGAGTTCTGCTTCTGCCATCCGTTCTATAGTGGGGCCGAGTAACAACAGTCCTTCTTCGGTTATTCGCTGATAAGTGATCTTCTTAACAAAGCTATCCAAAGAAACACCACTGTATGATTTTGCCCAACCGTTAGTCGGCAATGTATGATTGGTGCCCGAAGCATAATCACCCGCTGACTCTGGGGTCAATTCTCCCACAAATACCGAACCCGCATTCAATACTTTTTCAGCTAGCTTTTCAGCTTTTGTTGTGCTGATAATGAGATGCTCTGGGCCATATTCGTTGATTATTTTTAAGGCTTCCTTTTTATCCTCCACGATAATTATGCTACTCTGCGCCAATGCTGATTTAGCAATTACTTTTCTGCTTAAAGCATCTAATTGACTTTTTACCTCTTCATTGATCGCTTTCGCAATGCTCTTGCTAGTGGAGAGCAAAATCACTTGACTATCAGGTCCATGCTCGGCTTGTGCCAATAAGTCTGATGCAGCGTAAGCTGCATTGGAATGTTTGTCTACTATCACCATTACTTCAGATGGGCCAGCAGGCATATCTATAGCCACACGATCCTTTGCAAGCATTTGCTTGGCAACTGTTACATATTGGTTTCCTGGGCCAAAAATCTTATCTACTTTAGGCACTGTCTCTGTACCATAAGCCATTGCCGCAATCGCCTGTGCACCCCCCAATTTCAACACACGATTTACTCCAACAAGTTTCGCTGTATAGAGTACTACAGGGTTGATTTTTCCGAGTCTGTTGGTAGGCGAAGAAATAATGATCTCTTCACATCCTGCAATCTTGGCTGGTGCAGCAAGCATCAATACAGTCGAAAACAAAGGAGCTGAGCCTCCCGGGACATATAATCCTACTTTCTGAATCGGAACAGACCTTCTACTACACACTACACCTGGCATCACTTCCATAACCAAGGCAGATTGCTGCTGTGCTTCATGAAATTTTTTCACATTCTCAAAAGCGATCTGAATGGCTTCCTTGAGCGTATCTGGCACTTCCTCCTCTGCTGTTGCAAACTCTGATTCAGCCACCCAGAGATCATCCAATTCGACGTGATCGTATTCCAATGCTAGCTTTTTGAGTGCTTTGTCGCCTCCTCGCCGAACCTTATCTAATATTGGTGCGACGACCTTCTCTATTTTTGAAAAGTCGAAAGAAGGGCGTTGGAGCACCTTCGCTAAATCTGTTTTAGTAAGATTTTCGTAAATGGAGATCATTGAATCATTTTTTCGATTGGCACTACCAAAATACCTTCTGCTCCGGCATCCCTCAGCTTTTCAATACTTCCCCAGAAATCATCTTCATTGATTACCGAGTGGATACTGCTCCATCCCGCTTGCGCCAATGGCAACACCGTCGGGCTTCTCATCCCAGGAAGGAGACTGATTATGGTATCAAGTTTTTCGTTGGGTGCATTGAGTAATACATATTTGTTATTTTTTCCAACAAGCACTGAATTGATTCTGAACAGTAGTTGATCTAAGATCTGCTTCTGGCTATCATTCAGATTACGATTTGCAATCATTACTGCCTCAGACTTCATGACTGTTTCTACCTCTTTGAGTCCATTGCTGAGAAGTGTACTTCCTGAACTAACTATGTCACATATCCCCTCTCCCAAGCCAATTCCTGGTGCTATCTCTACAGAACCACTGATCATGTGTACATCTGCTTGAATACCTTCCTTGTCGAGATATGTCTTGAGGATATTAGGATAAGAAGTAGCGATACTCTTACCTCGGAAAAACTCAATCCCAGGATACTCAACCTCTCTCGGCACGGCCAAACAAAGCCTACACTTAGAGAATCCTAGATATTTTACTACATCTGCTTCCTTCAGGTATTCCTCATGAACGTTCTGACCTACGATCCCAATATCAGCGATCCCATCCTCTACATAACCGGGAATATCATCATCCCTCAAAAACAAAAATTCTATTGGAAAATTGTAAGAATTCGCTTTAAGTTTCTTAGCTCCATTATTGAATTTAATACCACATTCTTTGAAAAGCTTCAATGAATCTTCACTTAATCTACCAGATTTCTGGATGGCTACTTTGAGGTTTGACATGAATCGAATTATGATAAAATATATTAGAATTACTAATGAACAGATGAGTGGGCTTATGAACTCCTTAGGGGTCGAGTTTCAGATACAATGACGCAAATGATGTAGTGCAATGTTCATTAAGCAAATCTATAACTGATTGTTTAAAATCAAACAACAAGGCATTAAAAAACCCCTGACTTTAATGATGTCAGGGGTTCGTTTTTTTCAGGCCTGTTCTAAACCAAAAGTCCAGACAGGAACTTTGGCGTGGTTAACCACATCTTCTGCGATACTTCCGCTTAAGAAATGTCCTACTCCTTTTTTCTGACGAGTACCTATTGCGATTAAATCTGCCTCAACATCCTCAGCAAAAGCCAAAACGCCATCCTCTTCATTCGGATAGTTATAAATATGAGACGCACAATTGGTAATCATATGCTCTTTGATCACTTTATCAAGTAGATCAGTATCATGTCTTGTCGTTTTAAAACTTGCCGGAGTATTTACTATTACCAAATGTAGTTTAGCATCTAACATCGTTTGGAGTGATTTTACGTAATTCACAAAATCAACAGACAGCTCTAAGAAGTTAGAAGCGAAGACAATATTCTTAATACCTGATACCTTGGCAGGCTCACTGATCGTAATCACTGGACATTTGGAATGTCTCACCATACGTTCAGCGTTAGATCCCACAAGGAACTCTTGAGCGCCAGAAGCACCCGATGTGCCCATGACTACCAACTCAATCTTCTCTGTTTTGATCTCCTCAGTTATCTCATTGAATGGTTGACCCAGCACGATTTTATAGTTGAGCTTAATATCACTGAAATCAGCATTTCCCATGATCCCTTCCATCTTGGCTTCTACTGTCTCAATCAATCTCTTGATATAGAGACTCTCCATTGGGTCGCTTCCCACAATCCCCATAGTTTTAAAAGTACTTGGTGTTGGCTGCTCAATTACATTGATGAGCGTGACTCCACAACCATCTGAGTTTCGTGCCAAATCAGCAGCAAAATTAAGTGCGTGAGTGGCAACATCTGAAAAATCATATGGTACTAATATCTTATTCATGGCCGATTTGTTTGCGTTATTAAATTCGAAAACTAAGTTAACAAAACTTAGCGTATTGAGCTTTGGCTAGGCGAAAAGTATTTGGCTGATCCCAAAAAGCAAAACGTACAGCAAGGTAGTTAATGCTAATTGTTTTAGATAAGGATCAAGCTCTCGTGCTTTTGTCTTACTCTGAACAGCACGGATATTGAAATAGAGCATTGGGCAAACCAAAAGAAATAAATAGGAAGTCCAAACGGGATTTGATTTGGAGACATAAATCACACTCAGTACCAGCGCTCCCACTAATAGGCTTACATGATAAATAATGGCATTTTCTCTCCCTATTCTTACGGGTATGCTGTTCTTTCCCGAAGCTTGATCAGACTCAATATCCCGAATATTGTTCACGTTCAGTACAGCAACGGCTAGAAAACCACAGCTTAATGCAGGCAACAGAATTTCAGAATTAAAAGCGCCCGCGTAGAGAAAGTAACTACCACAGACCCCAACCAAACCAAAAAAAAGCAACACGAACAAATCTCCAAAACCAGAATAGCCATAAGGCGTTTTGCCAACAGTATATTTTATCGCAGCGGCAATTGCTAGTAAACCCACTACAAGAAATACAATCACTTCAATAAGTTGATCACCTAATGCAATCCAAATCAACCACAGTCCAGACCCAAATGACAGTAATGAAGTGATCACCAAGGCACGTTTCATGGCTCCTCTAGAAATCAAACCTGAAGAAACGGTGCGCTTTGGACCTGTGCGCTGCTCACCGTCTACACCAGAGGTGGCATCACCGTAATCATTGGCGAGGTTGGAAAGCACCTGAAGAAATAGAGTTGTCAGCAAACTCCAAATGAGAATGTCTACTCTAAAAACCCCAGATGTCTCTGCTAGAAAAGCGCCCATCAAAATTGACGAAAACGCCAACGGAAGTGTCCTCAATCTAAATGCCTCTACCCATACTTTGAAACTGGACATGATTACATTCTTTCTGGTACGTCGACTCCTAAGAGTCCCATTGATTTCTTAATAACAAGCGCCACAGATTTAGATATTGATAATCTCAATTTGACTACTTCTTGATCATCCTCACTGAAAATGGGTACTTCTTGATAGAAGCCGTTGTATTCCTTGGCCAAATCGTAGACATACTGAGCAACGAGTGCCGGTGAATATTCCTTAGCAGCTGCAGCAATTGTCTTTGGGAACTCAGTCAGCTTAAAGATCAATTCGCGTTCTCTTGGGTGCAATTCATAATCAAAAACCGCATATTCAAAAGCCACTTCTAGCGTCCTTGCTCTCCTCAATATTGCAGCAATTCGGGCATGAGTATATTGGATAAAGGGGCCAGTATGACCTTGAAATTCAATGGATTCCTGTGGATCAAAAAGCATCCGCTTTTTTGGATCTACTTTCAACAAAAAGTATTTCACCGCACCAAGACCTAGCGTTTTATAGAGTGCTTCTGCTTCTTCAGTCGTGAGTCCGTCAATCTTGCCGAGTTCCTCTGTTTGTCGCTTGGCGGTATCAAACATCTCCTGCATGAGATCATCGGCATCTACTACTGTTCCTTCTCTTGATTTCATTTTACCGGAAGGTAAATCGACCATACCATATGAGAGGTGATAAAGTCCATAAGCATACGATCTACCCATCTTACCCATGATAGAGAATAGAACTTTGAAATGGTAATCTTGCTCATTTCCGACTACATATACTGACTTATCAAACGCAAAATCCTTAAACTTCAACTCACAAGTCCCAATATCCTGTGTGATATAGACCGAAGTACCATCACCACGCTGCACAAGCTTTTCGTCTAGCTTTTCTGCAGACAGATCAACCCAAACCGAGCCATCTGCTTTGGTGAAAAACACTTCTTTGGACAGCCCTTCTTGTACTATATCTTTACCTAACAGATAGGTTTCCGACTCATGGTAAACTTTATCAAAAGTGATTCCCATCGTCTCATAGGTCTGATTGAATCCTTCGTACACCCAACCATTCATCTGCTTCCAAAGAGCTACAACCTCCCCATCGCCATCTTCCCACTTTTTGAGCATCTCTTGAGCTTCTAACATAAGCGGTGCTTGCTTTTTAGCGACTTCCATATCAGTTCCTGAACTGACCAATTGCTCAATTTCTTTCTTATATTCTTGATCGAAAAGCACATAATACTTACCGATCAAATGATCGCCTTTCAGACCAGCAGAAGTTGGCGTCTCGCGCTTTCCTATTTTCTGATAAGCCAACATAGACTTGCAAATGTGAATCCCTCGGTCATTGATCAGATTGACCTTCATCACGTCATTACCCGCTGCCTTTAGAATTCTTGAAACAGAATCTCCCAAAAAATTATTTCTAAGGTGACCCAGATGGAGTGGTTTGTTAGTATTCGGTGAGCTGAACTCAACCATCACTTTTTCACCGTTTGATGGTAGCTGACCAAAGTCCTCTGATGACAAAATCTCATTCAAAAATTCCATCCATTTTGAATCAGCAATCACCAAGTTTAAGAAGCCCTTTACGACATTGAAGTCTGTGACTCCTTCAGTATTGGTTTTCAAGTATTCACCAACCAAATTGGCGGAAGCCTCTGGGCTTTTTTTCGTTTGCCTTGCATAAGGAAACATCACTAGTGTATGCGTGCCTTCAAACTCCTTCCTGGTTGGTTGGAGAGAAAATGACTCTGTTTCTAGATCCAACTCAAACAGTGCTTTAAACGCTGCTGAAATTTCTTTCTTAAGCTCTAATTCAATCAAATTCATTACTCAATTACTTTTTTCGGTAGAAAAATCTCTGCCATCATACATCTCGCACTCCCCCCACCTAACGTCTCGATAGTAGGAATTGGACTTGACAATAAAGTGCCGTGCTTGCTCAATACCTTTTTTTGACCTGACTCAAGGGAATCATAAGCTGATTGCGACATGACAACAAATCTTTCATTATTTACATTTTTAACTTGCAGCATATTACCTGCAAAATGCTCCATTTGTTCCTCGGAAATCAGGACGATTTCCTTTCCTCCATTGATCAAGGAGTCAAGAATCATTTGTCTGGAACCCATATCATCTATAGTGTCCGCACAGATTAGGGCAAAACCCTCTCCAATACACATCATTACATTGGTATGATAAATAGGCATTCGATTGTTACCGACTGTTTGGTTGGCCACAAAACTCATAATACTATAGCCCGTCATTTCACTGAACTCTCTCAGAAGATCAGGATGTGTTCTCTCTGAAAGAGCAGCATATGCGATCCTGTTTTCACAATCAAAAATCAAACTCCCAGTGGCCTCCAAAAACTTGCCTTCATTTTCAGAATGGAGCAGCTGATCACAAATTTCAGTGATCTCAAAATGAACTCTAAGATCATCATATACTCTTAATTTCCTCTCCTTGCGTCGATTTTCTGCATACATGGGATAGATAATCAATCGTCCATCGTCATGAAAGCTCACCCAGTTATTAGGAAATATGGAGTCAGGTGTTTCTTCGTCCAGAGCATCCTGAAATACATGAACAATGATACCTACACCACGAAGCTTCTCCACAAAATTATCAAATTCCCGAGCGGCTTTCTCCTGAATTTCACTGGAAGAAACCCCTTCCATTCCTTGCATGAAATAGTTATTGACGGCTGTTTCTTTATTTAATTGAAAATCCGCAGGGCGAATCATCATTAAAGTATCTGTTATCTGTTTTCTCATTTCCGGCTGATTGGCAATGTGGAACATCTCAGCAAACCTTCTTGCTTAGCGATCTCAGCATATGGAATTTCCTCTACGATGATTCCTTGAGATCTCAGCCAATCATTGAGACGAGTGAAATTTCGCTCCGAAACCACCACATCAGGAGCTACCGAAAAGACATTGCTCATCATCAAGTACATTTCTCTTTTTGAAATATGGAATAGATTTTCCATTCCAAAAAGATTGACCAAAAACTGATAATCTGATTCCTTTCGGAAACCTTCTTTATGAATGATTGCTTTGCCGATGCCTACTGGCTGAAAGCAACAATCCAAATGCAGGGCATTGTCCTCTGCAATCGTGTTTGACTTGTTCAAGTCAAAAGCAACCACCTTTTTTTCTGGGAAAAATTCCGTCAAGAAATCAACCCCTTCTACATTGGTACGTGCCGTAATGTATGAGGCGTAATCATCGCCATAATACGTACCAACAAATAAGTAATCACCATAAAGCATGACATCTCCACCTTCTATATGAACGTCAGTAGGAGGCGTGATAACTTTTTGAGGATCGATATCCTTTATAAGGTAGTCTATGGCCTCTAACTCAGGCTCACGGTTTGGTAAAATATTGGACCTGAAGAAGTAATCCTCAATCACAAAAGCAATGTCTCTCGAAAATATTTGGTTTAAGTCTTCGATCAATTCAGGCCTATAAACCTTCACATTATATTTTTCGAAAACGCTACAAAATGATTCCATTTCATTGATCATATCTGACTCTGCCGGATAAGTCCCAGCTTTGATATGTTCTATTGATTTTGGGTCATATGCATCAGCCAACTTGGGGGTGCCACCGAAACTCTTGGCTATACCGAGTACTACGGCTTCCAGCTTTGAGGTTTCGTCTTTGACGCTTAGCTTAATCATAGGGTGTTATTCAATATTTTGAGCAAAGCTAAACTATCAAATACACAATCAACGAGCGTAAATTTTTAATTCTCAAGTCGGGACATATTGTGATTTTTTACTGATTATTGTAGCCCATTTTCAACCCACACTATTGAATGAAAAGTTACGCTGACTTAATAGAACAAACCTTTTACTTTCCTACTAAAGAATTTAAGGTTGACAACAATGAACTCAAGTTTCACGATGTGGACCTAATGGAGATCATAAAGGAATACGGCACACCATTGAAACTATCTTATTTACCGAAAATCAGTGAGAACATTCAATATGCCAAGCAAATATTCGGTGATGCTATTAAGAAACATAACTATGAAGGATCATACGAATATTGCTACTGCACAAAATCTTCGCACTTTCAATTTGTATTAGAAGAGGGGCTCAAAAATGACATCCATATAGAAACCTCATCGGCATTTGACATTCCGATCGTTCGTACACTGAACGAAAGGGGTCTTTTTAGTAAAGATAGAAAGGTGGTCTGCAATGGGTTTAAGCGTCCACTTTATCTTGAGAATGTCACCAAGCTCATCAATGACGGGTTTAATACCATACCAGTTTTGGACAATCTCAATGAGATCGCATACTATCATAAGCATGTCAAAGGGAATTTCAATGTAGGGATAAGAATAGCAGCGGATGAAGAACCTAATTTCGCATTTTACACCTCTCGCTTGGGTATCAGGTATGGAGACATAGTGCCACATTATAAAGAAATGATTGCTGGGAGTAAGGCGCGTCTTAAGATGCTCCACTTCTTCATTAACACTGGGATAAAAGACAGTGCCTATTATTGGAGCGAATTGAGCAGGTTTATCTACAAATACTGCGAGCTAAAGAAAATTTGTCCTGATTTAGATACAGTGGATATCGGTGGTGGATTTCCAATCAAAAACTCACTAGGATTTGAATTTGATTACGCTTATATGGCCGATCAGATTGTGGCAAACATCAAATGGATCTGTCAGAAAAATCATGTGGACGTACCCCATATCATTACTGAGTTTGGATCATTCACTGTAGGTGAAAGTGGAGCGACTATCTATTCGATCTTGGATCAAAAACTACAAAACGATAAAGAACTTTGGTACATGATGGACGGGTCGTTCATTACCCATATACCGGACGTCTGGGGTCTTAATTCAAAATTCATCATGCTCCCAATCAATCATTGGGACAACCCTCACCACCGAGTGAATATTGGTGGACTAACTTGTGATAGTCAGGATTACTATGACTCTGAAGCTCATATAGGAGAAGTATTCTTACCTAGAATAGATGACGAGGAAACGCTCTACTTTGGATTCTTCCATACAGGCGCTTACCAGGAATCTCTTGGTGGTTATGGAGGCATTCAACACTGCCTAATTCCTGCTCCAAAGCATGTCATTATTAAAAAAGACGAGCAAGGAAATAATCAAATAGAACTCTTTGCTGAAGAGCAAAATAGTGACTCAATGATGAAAATATTGGGTTATTCCAAATAAGTAATAAGATAGGTTTAAGCTTTTTTAACACAACAGTTTACAAGTTTTCCGTTTGTTAGAGGGTACCAACGAGAATAATAGCACATTGGATAGAAGATTAGTCATCATACCAACGTATAACGAAAAGGATAATATCCGAGCCATTATTGAGGCGGTGATGAATCTTGATGTGCGATTTGAAGTACTTATCATAGATGATGGTTCTCCCGATGGGACAGCTGATATAGTAAAAGAACTACAGTCTGAGTGGATGGATCAGCTTCATATCATCGAGCGGGAAGGTAAGCTAGGGTTGGGAACGGCCTATATCAGAGGATTCGAATACGCCATGGAGAATGAATATGATTATGTGTTCGAAATGGATGCCGATTTCTCTCATAATCCTACGGATCTGATTGCCTTATATAATGCTTGTGCCGACGGAGCTGCGGATATGGCTATTGGGTCTAGATATATCAAAGGTGTAAATGTGGTCAACTGGCCTATGGGCAGAGTGCTGATGTCTTACTTTGCGAGTATCTACGTAAGGCTAGTTACTGGTCTTCCTATCATGGACACTACCGCTGGATTTAAGTGTTATCACAAAAATGTATTGGCGACTATCGATCCACAGAAGATCAGTTTCATTGGCTATGCATTCCAAATAGAAATGAAATTCACTGCTTGGAAACACGGATTCAAAATCGTGGAGGTTCCAATCATCTTCACCGACCGAGCCAAAGGAACATCCAAAATGTCTCAAGGGATATTCAAGGAAGCCGTTTTTGGTGTCTTAGAAATGAAAATAAGAAGTCTTTTCAGAAAGTACGAGCCTTTTCAGCCGGCAGGTTGATCAGTCGAATTTTACTGACTTGATGGGGTTGATTCGAGAGATTACGGCAAGAGGAATAAACAGCGCCACGGCCGTAGCTAGTACAATAAATATATTGATAAGAAGTACCGCTCCAAAGTCAAAGTCGATTGGGACATGACTCATGTAGTAGTTCTCTGGGTCTAGCGGGATGAGCTTGAATTGGTACTGCACGAAGCAAAAAGTCAACGCTATCAAGTTACCCCATGCCACTCCTTTGATAATCAGGTTAAGGCCATTAAAAAAGAAGATTTTCCGAATCAATCCATTAGCTGCTCCTAGAGACTTGAGTACGCCTATCATTTGTGTCCTTTCCATAATGAGGATGAGCAAAATAGATACCATGTTGAATGCGGCGACAAATAGGATCAAGGAGAAAAAGATCACCACATTCCTATTAAGTAATCTTAACCAATCAAAAATCTGAAGATACTTATCACTTACCTTATCTACATATAGATTGCTATCCGTGGCTTCAAAAACCAAAGTCTCTGCTTCATCCATCTTCTCTGGATCATCCAGAAAAATCTCCATACCACCGATGGTTTCTCCTTCCCAGTTATTAAGTCTTCTGACAAGATTAATATCTCCTAGAATCACCTTCTCGTCAAAATCCTCAAGCCCGGTCTCATAGATTCCACTGATTTTCAGTTTTCTGAATCTTGGAGGCTCTTGAATGAAAAAAACAACCACCTCGTCACCCACTCCAAGCATGAGGTAATTAGAAACTTTTTTACTGAGTGCTATTTCTTTGCTATAACCTTCACTAGGAAAAACCGGAAATGAACCTTCAATCATGTGCATGGCAAAGGCCGAGGTATCGAATTGTTGATCCAATCCTTTAAGTATTATACCATGTACTTCCTCGTCGGTTTTCAACAAACCCGCTTTATAGGCATAAGTCTGCAGGTAATCAACTCCCGGAAGTGCCTCGATTCCAGCTTTTACAGAATCACTCACAGTCAAAGATGATTGCTCAAAAGAGGTGGAAAGCGTGTACTTGCTAACGACTAAGTGACCACCAAAACTGTAAATTTTTTGCTTTATGGTGTCCTCAAATCCTTTGAGAATCATAAAACAACTGACCAAAGCAATCAGCGCTACAGCGATACTCACCACCGCGATTTTATTGATCACGGTAGAAAATGAGGCTTGCTCATTATTCGAAATACGCTTAGCAATGAAATATGATAAACTCAAGATGATTAGATTTGATGTTACAATATTACACGATATCTATGTGGCGTTACTTCGCTCTTCTGATCTTTTTACTTGGTACTATTTCATGCAACACTGCTCAGAAGAAGTCTAAGAAAATCCTACCCGGAGCATATCAAATTAACGAGTATTTGCCTTTGATTAAAGGTAAGCGAGTTGGACTCTTTGTTAATCACTCATCTCTAATCGAAGATATCCACATCACTGATTCACTGATCAGTTTAGGCATTAACGTTACTAAGGTCTTCAGCGCGGAGCATGGATTTGAGGGTAACAAGCCTGACGGAGAAATTATTAAAAATGAGTTTTCAGAAGCATTTGAGTTAATCTCACTTTATTGGAAGACTAAAAAAGCAACTCCAGAACAAGTATCGGATTTAGATGTGCTGATCGTAGACATACAAGATGTGGGCGTGAGATGTTATACCTATTCGAGTACAATGACCTACTTGATGGATGCATGTGCTAAAGCCGGAGTGCCTGTGATTGTACTGGACAGACCAAACCCGAATGGAAGCTATGTGGATGGACCAGTTCTAGATTTGGAATTTCAATCATTTGTTGGCTTACATCCAATTCCTCTAGTATATGGAATGACTCTAGGAGAACTAGCTTTTATGATTAATGAAGAAAAGTGGCTCGATTCAAAATTAAAGTGTGATTTAAGTGTGATTAAGGTAAAAAATTGGGCACATGACTCTACTTATGAATTACCTACTCCTCCATCACCGAATCTTCCAAATGAATTGGCCGTAGCATTATATCCATCTCTCGTGTTGTTTGAAGGCACAGTGGTATCCGTCGGTCGAGGTACAGATTATCCTTTTCAATGCATTGGTCATCCTGAGTTTAATCTAGGCTCCTACTCATTTACACCCGAACCAAATCCAGGGTCTAAATATCCACCACTTGAAGGTCAATTGTGTTTTGGAAACGATTTTCGCGGTGATAGATTTACCTATGAGCTAAATATTAGTTACTTGCTCTCTTACTATCAAACGATCAGGCAAGAGTCTAAGAATCCATTTTTTAATGACTACTTCGTGAATCTCGCAGGTACCGATCAGCTTCAAAAAAAAATAGAAGCAGGCTGGGATGAACAGAAAATTCGCGATAGTTGGAAGGATCAACTGGATGAATTCAAAGCTCTCAGAAATCAATATTTACTTTACCCTTAAGAAGTATAAAATCCGCTCTTCTGTCTACCCAATTATCGGTATTATGCGTCCTGAATTCCTTCCTTTTTTGGGACTCTTAGATTTAATTCTTAATATACTTTCCCAAAATATGTCAAATTTCACCCTATCAAACATCACAATATGAAATTCTTGATCCCTCTAATCCTTGGTTGCATTTTGTGCTCCTGCAAAAACTCTGAGCAACGAATGAAAGAAAACATAAAAGTAGAAGAATCCACTTGGTCAACTTGGACTGGAGGCGTAGCGGGCGTTGGTGGCAACAATTATGAGATCAAGCTTTCAGTACCCACTGAAGAATCTATTACGGCCACTTCCCTAATGATTGATGGAGAAAAAATTGAAATCTCTGGACAAAAAAATGAAGTTGGAATTTTGATTGTCTCAGCTACAGAAAACAAATCCAATCGGGATGAAACAGTTCCTATGAATAGTAGAAGACCGAATTATAGAACTGAGAGTCCTAGCTCTGCAACATTGGTTCTTAAATCCGAATGCTGCGAATTCACCTTTGAAATTAAAGAATTCGAAAAAACTAGCTCCAAAAACTTTCAATAAAAATCTATGACGAATATCAAGTCTACCCCAAAATCAAGAATGTTTTTCGCCATTGTATTATTATCCATAACTAGCGCAGTTATTTGGCTTTTACCGAATCAAGAAATAAGCGATTATGAATCATATCTTAGCGATCATCCTTATAATCAAAAGCATGAGACCATGGTGCGATATGAAGATATCCCCAAGCGAGATCGTCCTGATTTAGCTTGGGAACAAGATTTTCTAGCGACAATGGATCCAAAGTTAAAGCGACCAACGCCAGAAAGACTCACCAAAACTAGAGCTGAAGTAAAGGAGTACTTCGACAGTAATAAAAATGCACGAACTGGTACTGCCGAATTTCCATGGGTAGAAAGAGGACCTAATAACGTAGGTGGAAGGACTCGTGCAATTATGTGGGATCCGAATGATACCAATGGTAAGAAAGTCTGGGCAGGAGGTGTCACAGGTGGACTTTGGTACACATCAGATATTTATAACGCTAATACTACTTGGACTAAAGTCGATGACTTTTGGGACAACATCTCAATAGTCTGCATCGCATATGACCCAAATAGCACCACTACCTTTTATGTGGGTACTGGTGAAGGTTTTGGTGCTGGGGCCTCTCGTGGCGCAGGTATTTGGAAAACGACGGATGGAGGGCAAAGTTGGTCACAGTTGTCTGCGAGTTCAGAATTCTATTATGTCAATGACATCATCGTAAGGAATGAAAGTGGTACAAGTGTCGTTTATGCGGGAGTTCGAGGAAATTTCTATAATGGAGAATGGCATAGCTTAAATAACACTGGGCTTCAGCGATCGACGAATGGGGGCACAAGTTTTACCCAAGTTTTACCAGAGGTTTCGGGTTCCACGTATGCTGCGGCAGATATTGAATTAGGTGCCGATAATAGAATATGGGTTGGCTCTCAGGCAAATCCATTCGGTGATGGTGGAGGAGCGATTCTTTACTCTGATAACGGAACAACTTGGACCTTAGCTACGACTCGTAGCAATGCTTCACGTGTGGAGCTAGCCTCCGCCCCATCAAATAAGGATGTAGTATATGGTCTCATTGAAGGGAGTAACGTGGTGAGTGAAATCATCAAATCCACCGACCAAGGTGCAACCTGGACTAATGTATCAGAACCGAATGATGCAGATGATGGGATTCCAGCATCTGATTTCACAAGAGGTCAAGCATGGTATGATCTTATCATGACCGTAGATCCAAATGATGCAAATACTGTTCTGGTTGGAGGAATTGACTTATTTAAATCTACAGATGCGGGATCAACATGGACACAGATTTCACATTGGTATGGAGGGTTTGGTTTTCCAAATGTACATGCTGATCAGCATTCAATGGCTTTCAAGCCCGGCTCATCTACTGATATTATTTTTGGAAATGATGGAGGAATGTATGTTAGTAGCGATATGACTTCCAATACACCTTCATTCACCAATAGAAACAATAACTATAATGTCACGCAATTCTATGCCACTGCGATTCATCCGGATGCAGGAAAAGATTATTTCTTGGCAGGTTCTCAGGATAACGGAACTCAGCGCTTTCGATCTGCAGGAGTCAATGCAACAACCGAGGCATACGGTGGTGATGGTGCGTATTGCTTCATCGATCAAAAAGATGGAGACATCCAGATCGTGTCATATGTCTATAACGTCTATGCCCTAAGCACAAATGGTGGAGACTCGTTTGTTGATTTCGTAGATGACCAAGAATCTGGAAGCTTCATCAATCCTGCAGATTATGATGATAATTTAGGCATACTTTATTCTGGTGCAAGTTCTGGATCGATAGGTAGATTTCTAAATATCAAGACTGGCTCACCTACCAGAAGTGATTTATCCATTGATTTGGGTTCAGATGCTACTCATTTCAGCGTGTCACCTTATACGACCGCCAGCACAACGCTCTATGTAGGGACTCAATTTGGATCGCTCTTCAAAATTACCAATGCCAATGGATCTGCAACCTCTACGGATATCAGTGGAACTAGTTTTCCAGACGGAAGTATCTCATCTATTGAATTAGGAGCTTCTGAAAACGAGCTACTAGTCACATTCTCCAATTATGGTGTGACTTCAGTCTGGTATACTTCAAACGGAGGCACCTCCTGGACGAGCAAAGAAGGAAACTTACCAGACATGCCTATCCGTTGGGCAATGTTTAATCCAAATAATAGAACCGAGGCAATCCTGGCAACAGAAATGGGTATTTGGAGAACGGAAAATATCGATACAAGTAATCCTTCCTGGACTTCTTCCAATATCGGACTAGCCAATGTGCGAGTAGATATGCTGCAAAGAAGAGATTCTGATAATGAGGTAATCGCCGCAACATTCGGTAGAGGGCTTTACTCTAGTTCAGGATTTTCCGGTGAGACAACAACAGGAATTAATTCGAAATTCAGTGCAGCAAGTACAACAATTGATATCGGAGGCTCCGTATCATTCTCAGATAATTCAACCGGCGATCCAGTCTCTTGGTCTTGGACCTTTGAAGGAGGTACACCGAATACTTCGACTGATCAAAACCCAACCGTTACATATGCAAGTTCTGGATCTTACGATGTAACATTAATCGTGACAGATGCCCAAAATGAGACGAGTACAAAAACGCTAGAAAATTACATCACTGTATCTGCTCCCTCCTTGGCAAATCTCGCGTTCTACAATCCTGGAAATGACTGGGTAAATTCCATTGTAGTTTCAAACAAAGAAGATGATTTCACCAACACCGCACAGCTTACAGTGAGTGACGATTTATTCATTTCTTATGCAATGGTGAATAATGGCGAGGCATCAATCGAAACAGCATTGAAAGCCAACATCAAAATAGATGGGAATAGTGCAGCTAGTTCAAATTGGAATTTTAGTTTGACTAATTCATTTGCTAATGGATTTTACATCACATGGGAAAATGTAAACCTTGGATCGCTAAGTGCCGGTGAACATACAATTGAAATTATTCTAGACTCGGAGGGCACTTTGACAGAGAGTGACGAGACGGATAATACAGCCAGTTACACTTTTGCTATCCAAGAGTCTTGTGATGGAGAAAACACGTTAACTGAGGTTTCAGGATCGATCGAAGATGGTAGTGGCGCTAGCGAATATTATAATTTCAGAGATTGTCAATGGACTATTTCACCTGACAATGCATCTAGTATCACACTTAGCTTTTCCGAATTTGATTTGGAAGAGAATTTTGATTTCTTAATCGTATACGCAGGATCAGATCTAAATACGGCGTTACACACACTGAGCGGGACTACCCTGCCGGAGGATATTACGATTGATGAATCCGAGGTAATACTATCTTTTACTAGTGATTCTGATGTTACAGAAGGTGGATGGAAGTTGTCCTATACTTCTACTCAAGTTCAATCTGACCTTGAAACAGAGGATGTGGTAGCTGTAATAAGTAATTCCAACTTAATGGTTGACGCGCTTATTAAAAACATAGGAAGTGCAAACATCACTGAAAATTTTCAAGTAAAGTTTTATCTCTCGTCTGATGACACTTTCTCAAGTACTGATATGTTGCTAGCATCGGAAACTGTTGCTGGTTTGGATGCGTCTGATGAAAAAACTATTCAGGTAGAAGTTGATATATCTAACATTGAGCCAGGTGATTACTTCGTACATGTATTAGCAGATTCAGATGAAGCAATAAGTGAGGAAGATGAAACCAATAACGAGAAAAGTGCAAGCTTTAACATCGCTGAAACATCAATTATACTTAGTTCTTCCTTAGCTGAGTCATTGAAAATCTATCCAAATCCTGTGGGTGATGTTTTAAATATTGATGGAGGTTCCGCTAGCATCTTCACATTGACCGATCTATCAGGTAAAGTACTGATTGAGGGGATTCTGGATGGCTCCAGAAGTCTTGATATGTCTCCTTATAAATCAGGGCTATATCTCATCTCAATTACTTCAGGAAAAGAAGTGATCATTAAGAAAATTCGAAAAATAAGATAAAGTCAATGGGTCGAACTAAGTATTTCTAAGAGTCTTGGAATACTTAGTTTTGCGCTCAAATGAATGAGAAGTTAAGAATCATCTTTATGGGAACGCCAGAGTTTGCTGTTCCCGGATTGAAAAAACTAGTTGAAGCTGGATTTAATATTGTAGCGGTAATCACTGCCCCTGACAAGCCTCAAGGACGTGGTAAAAAACTCGGAACTTCACCCGTAAAGGATTTCGCTGTAGAAGCAAATCTACGTGTCCTCCAACCGACCAACCTTAAAGCACCTGAGTTTTTAGAAGAACTATCGAGCTATGAAGCAGACTTGCAGATTGTCGTGGCTTTTCGGATGCTTCCTGTAGCAGTTTGGGATATGCCAAGACTTGGCTCTTACAACTTACATGCTTCCCTCCTACCTAACTATAGAGGTGCTGCACCGATCAACTGGGCAATTATCAATGGGGAAAAAGAAACGGGTGTCACTACCTTCCAACTTAAGCATGAGATAGACACTGGGAATGTCTTATTTCAAGAGTCTGAACCCATCCATGAAACAGACAATGTAGGAACACTATACGAACGATTGATGAATAAGGGCGCTGATTTGCTTGTGAAAACTGTGGAAGCTATTTCATTAGGCAATTATGAACTGCAGCCACAAAAACAGTCTCAGGGCACCAAACATGCACCCAAGATTTTCAGAGAAGACTGTGAGATCAAATGGAATCAGCCAAGCGAACAAATCAATAACTTCATTAGAGGGTTAAGTCCTTACCCTGCCGCTTGGACCAAGCTTAATGACCTGACAATGAAAGTCTATCATGCAGTGATTGGCGAAAATAAATATCAGGGCTCTACTGGATCTTTCCACTCAGATGGTAAAACTTATATTGATGTTCAGACTCAAAACGGAAGTATTAGGCTCAATGAAATTCAACTACAGGGTAAGAAGAGAATGAAGACTGAAGACTTCCTCCGAGGTTTTCATTGGGACGTTTTGGAATACTGAGGTATTGAATCAATGAAAAAATCGAACTTATGCATAGTGATAGAGATATCCATTCCAAAGCCTCTTGATGATGCTTCTGAACAATAAACATATTACCTAGGACTGCAACGAAACAGATGACTAAAAGCACAGTTATCATTGTGTTTTAGTTTCCTTTGAATTAAGCAAATTCTAATTAAAAGTTCCCTCATGAAAATATCAATGATCGCTGCAATGGGTACCAATAGATGCATTGGGAAAGACAATGACATCCCTTGGCATTTACCAGATGATTTCCAATTCTTCAAACAAACTACAGAGCAGCATCATGTGATCATGGGAAGGAAGAATTTTGAATCCCTTCCCCATAGATTTAGACCATTACCCAATCGTCCTAATGTGGTAATCACTCGCCAAGATCATTTTGACGCTGAAGGAGCACAAGTAGTTAATTCTCTGGCAGAAGCATTGAAAATAGCAGAAGAGGCTCAGGAAAAAGAGGCTTTCATTATTGGCGGAGGCCAAATCTATCAAATGGGACTGGATATTGCTGACACGATCTACCTCACAGAGATCGATGGAGAATTCAATGGAGATACTTTTTTTCCAGAATTTGATACCTCCGTGTGGAAGGAAACAGCGCGATCGCATCATGCTACAGACGAAAAGCATAATTTTGCATTTGATTTTGTGACTTACAAACGTTGTAACTGAGCAAGAGAACAAACCAAAAATAAGATGAGCAAAATCAAGGACAAAGTCGTAATGGTTACTGGAGCCTCCTCGGGTATCGGTGAAGCAATGGCTTATGCACTATCAAATTGTGGAGCTAAGCTTATTTTGGCAGCCAGAAGAAAAGAAGAACTTGAGCGCGTACGATCAGCCTGCGCCAATAGCGAAAATATCCAAATCTTAACCTTGGATCTATCTGACGCTGACAGCATTGATACTAAAGCGAAAGAGGCAGAGCAATTATTTGGTCAAGTTGATATTGTGGTGAATTCAGGGGGAATCAGCCAAAGAAGCACGGCACTTTCTACTGCCATGGATGTTGATCGTAAACTCATGGAAGTCAACTACTTTGGCACTATTGCATTAACAAAAGCGTTGTTACCGGAGATGCTTAAACGGAAATCGGGTCATCAAGTCATTATTACATCGGCAGTTGGAATTATCAGCACGCCATTCAGATCTTCATATGCTGCATCTAAGCATGCGCTACATGGTTTCTACGATTCTCTACGTGCCGAACATCATGCCGACAACCTCAAGGTAAGTATCATCCTACCTGGCTTTATTAAAACCCAAATCAGCATTAACGCACTTACAGGGGATGGCAGCAAACAAAACACTATGGACGATGCGCAGGACAATGGCATGAGCGCCGAAGAGTGTGCGAATCAAATCATAAAAGCCATCGAAAAGGATAAAGAAGAAGTCTATATAGGCGGACTCAAAGAAGTAGCGGCCATCTACATGAAAAGGTTTTTTCCAGGAATATTTTCAAGAATCGTTAGAAAGGCAGCAGTTACTTAATGAAATACTGCTTTTCACGATATTGCCTTTTCTTACTAATCCTCTTAATTGGAGTTATAGGTACTTCCTATGGTCAGGAGCAATTTCAAAAAGGTGTGCTCTACATCAAAATAAATGAACAACTCGCGACTAGTCTGGCAGCAAATAGTAACCAATTTCAGTTCAGCAAAATTCAGACATTAGAGAAGCGAATACCTCTGAAATCCACAAGTTCAAATGCCAGAACTGAAAAGTCAATTCTAGATGGAATCTATAAAGTCTATGTTTCTAGCGACACAGACATTGCTGCTCTTTGCGAGGAACTCAGTGTGTACTCCAATGTGATCTATGCCGAACCATTGCCTGTTCATTCGCTACAGTATATTCCAAATGACCCAAGTGCCTCCAATGGGAGTCAAGGGTATCTCGAAGTAATCAAGGTTTTCGAAGCGTGGGATGTCACCAGAGGCAGTTCTAATATCACCATTGGAATTATCGATTCAGGGTTGGATTTCGATCATGAGGACATTTCCTCACAGGTTTGGATTAACGAGAATGATCCGCCCAACGGAATAGATGATGATGCCAATGGGTATGTAGATGACTACCGAGGCTATGACTTCTCAGAGAACGACACAAGCGCATTGACGGTAAGGAGTTTTCATGGCAATAGAGTTGGAGGAATCGCATCAGCTGCTACAGATAATGAGATTGGGATTGCAGGGATTGGGTTCAACTCCAAAATAGCGGCCCTCAAAGCCTACAACGATGCAACCAACCTTGTGGATGCAGGCTATGAAGCCATATTATATGCTGCTGATATGGGTTTTGATGTGGTCAACCTCTCTTATGGCTCTGCTTCCTTTTATAGCCAAGCGGGACAAGATATCATCACCTATGCCGCTATAGAAAAGGATATGGTGATTGTGGCTGCAGCAGGAAATTCCAACAAAAATGAAAGGTATTATCCAGCAGCATTTGACCATGTGCTATCCGTCGGGGCTACCAACTTGGATGATACTAAAGCAGGTTTTTCTACATATCATGCGTCCATCGACTTATCCGCACCTGGGAGTAATATCTATTCCACCTATAAGCTCAACGGATACGCCACTGATAATGGAACTTCTTACAGTTCGCCTCTGGTGGCAGGCGCTGCTGCCTTGGTCAAGTCAGTCTTTCCTGATTACAGTGCGCTACAGATTATGGAGCAGATAAGAGTAAATACCGACCCTATCAATGACATCAACCCTTCCTACGAAAACCTACTCGGTTATGGTAGACTCAACATCCAAAAGGCTGTCACCAATACAGAAAGCAAGTCAGTTCGCGTTTTCGATTTGACTCGAAATAATAATGGAAATAATGAGACGATTAACCCTGGCGACACCCTTTCATATACTTTCAAGCTAGTTAACTACCTAAATCCTACCGACTCACTTAGTCTGTCATTCTCCAGCACTTCTCAGTATGTATCTTTTTCGAATCCCACTCAAGAGGTAGGAACACTTCAAACATTTGGGGAGTACGAAGTTTTCCTTGATGGAATCAAAGTGTCATTTAACACTCCGGAGAAAACAGATATTACGGTCAAAATCACCCTCTCCGACGGAGCATATGAAGACTATAAACTCTTTACTTTTAAAACCAATGAGGATAAGCAGGATCTAGATAACGGAAGTTTGAGTATCACCCTGGATGGTGAAGGCCAATTAGGTTCTCCATTCGATACACCCAATGAAGGCTTTGGGCTGAGGTGGAAAAATGATACCCGCGCCTATCGTATGGGTTTACTCATTAGAGATGGGAATACGACCATATCAGATAACCTACCAAATACTACGGGAGACTTCTCAAGTGACCTGGATTTTGGCAATGTCTCTCCTATGGTTTTGAAGAACTACTCGACACCAGACCATCACATATCAGCCATCTATGATGACCAGCAGAACCCATCCCCTATTGGAATTGTAATAGAACAAAATAGCATTACTAACGAAAATGAGGATTTTCTCATTCAGGATTATCGCTTAGCGAATAAGAACGATGAAAACCTGAACGACCTAAGTATTGGATTATACGTCGACTGGGAGTTATCCTATGACTCCACAGATAGATCGTACTACGATGCTGACAACCAAGTCTTGATCAGCTACAAATCTGACAGCAGCATATTTACTGGCATAGCCCAAATTTCTAATAAGCCATCTTCAGCTTATTCACTGGATCTAGCCAACAAAGATGGAAATACTACTGATCTAGGTGGATCACTTGCTGATGATGATTTACTTACACTGCTAAATGACACATTTGAGAGTGCGGGAATGAGTGGTTCAGGTAATAATATCGCGGCGATTCTCACCGTAGATTCCATTGATCTCGCCCCAAAATCTAGTCAACGAATAGGGTTCGTCATCGCTTTGGGTAACTCGAAGGAACAAGTATTAAATGCAATAGAGAGAGCTAAACTCCTTTATGAATCCTTTATTGAAAACCCGGAGATTTTAGAGACTCAAGAGA
>CAYGPP010000034.1:0-29326 GCA_964351885.1 uncultured Marinoscillum sp. | reverse complement strand
TCAGATGAGCTTGTTTATTCGGCTAGTTTAGCATCTGCCAAACCTTGTCTTTCAACTGTTGGATTCCAAAGCCAGTAATACTCGAGATGAATACGTACGGGATGTCTGGAAGATCTACTTCCATTTCCTTCATTAGTTCTTCGTCCAGCATATCGGATTTTGATATGGCGAGGAGTCGATCTTTGTCAAGTAACTCGGGATTGTATTGTTCCAATTCACTCAGCAGGATTTCGTATTCTACTTTGATATCCGTAGCGTCTGTGGGAATCATAAAGAGTAACATAGAGTTGCGCTCAATATGTCTGAGGAATCTTATCCCAAGTCCTTTACCTTCAGCTGCCCCTTCAATGATGCCTGGAATATCCGCCACCACAAAAGATCTTTCATCTCTGTAAGACACTACTCCTAGGTTGGGAACGAGTGTGGTAAACGCGTAATCAGCTATTTCTGGTTTTGCCGCTGAAATCACTGAAAGTAACGTGGATTTCCCAGCATTTGGAAATCCTACAAGACCAACATCAGCAAGAATTTTTAATTCTAGGATGACCCACTTCTCGATTCCCTCGATACCGGGCTGAGCATAGCGTGGTGCTTGATTAGTTGAGTTTTTGAAATGCGAGTTTCCTTGTCCTCCCATACCTCCGGGCAGCAGGATAACCTCTTCTCCATGCTCCATGATTTCAAGCAATACTTCACCGGTTTCAACGTCTTTCGCTATCGTGCCTATCGGAACGTCCAAATAGATATCTTCGGCAGTTAGACCTGATCGGTTGCCACCTTCCCCATTGCCACCATGCTTCGCTTTAATATGCTTCCGGTACTTTAGGTGAAGAAGTGTCCAGTTTTGATTGTTTCCACGTAGAATAATATGACCTCCTCTGCCTCCATCTCCACCATCTGGCCCACCTAAAGGAACAAATTTTTCTCTTCTGAAATGTACAGAACCAGCCCCTCCATCACCCGACCGGGCGTAGAGCTTGACATAGTCAATAAAGTTAGAATCCATGTTTAGCCTAGGCCATTTACTGTAGTAGAAATTTCATTGAAGATGTCTTCAATTGATCCTACTCCGTTAATGCCTTTGAATTTGCCTTGGGTTTTGTAATACTCTGCTACCGGAGCAGTTTCGTTCTCATATACCGAAATACGTGTTGTAATCTTCGCATCATCCTGATCGTCCACTCGTCCTGATGTTTTTGCCCGCTCTTTGATTCGCTTTCTCAGCTCTTCCGCAGGGACTTCCAAAGCAATCATTCCAGAAATGGAGATGCCATGACCTTTCAACATTTTGTCTAAAGCTCCTGCTTGATTAATAGTTCTTGGAAAGCCATCAAATATGAAGCCTTTGGCATCAAGGGACTCTTCAATTCTACTCTCGACCATCCCAATGACTACTTCGTCAGGAACTAGACGACCTTCATTCATATACTTTTTTGCCAATTCACCCAGCTCAGTTCCTTCGCCAAGGTGCTTACGAAACAAGTCTCCAGTTGCGATGTGTTCCAGCTGAAATGCTGCAATCAATTTCTCACTTTGAGTTCCTTTTCCCGCTCCAGGAGGGCCAAATAATACAATATTCAACATGGTAATATTCTCTTAGTTGTATCTAAAATATAGCTTTTTCAATAAAAGCTCAATCTTCTTTTACTGCGTAAATGGATTTTAGTTGACGTCCTTGTCCATTGTAGTCCATTCCATAACCAACCACAAATCTATTAGGAATGTCAATACCAAAATAGTCTATCGGGAAGCGATCTTGGAAAACGTCTTTTTTTAGCAATAGAGTGGCCACTTTGATGGATGCCGGATTCTCTGCTTTGATGATATTTAATGCATGACCAACTGTTAAACCTGTATCAATTATATCTTCAACGATAATCACATTTTTTCTCTCCAATGAAGTGGTTAACCCAAGAAGTTTTTTTACTTCACCAGTGCTAACCATATCTTCATATGATTTCAATTTTACTAGTTCCAAAGTAACGTTGAGTTTTAGCTTTTTCAATAGATCAGCAAGCACCATGAATACACCATCCAATATCCCTACTATTACGACTTCCTTTCCTAGATAGTCCTGATTAAGTCGTTCTGCCAAGTCTTTGACTGCTTTCTTCACCTCTTTCTTTGATAAGAAAGGTTCAAATTCCTTATCGTGTAAGATGATATTTTCTTTACTCATAGTTTGGACATGAGATAAGTGTACATGGCGATCATACTCGCCAGATCTTTGATGTGAACTTTTTCGTTGGGTGAATGCACATTATCCTCAGGAGCTCCAATAAATAGCCAGTCGATTGGATATGGCGAGAAATGAACTTCACGACCATCACTAGAACCTCCGCCCTCCACCTCCAGTTGATATTTGATTCCAGATTGGTCAGCTAGTTCTAATACTTTGTTTAGAAAAGCTCTTCTCGGAATGTGTTGATCTCTCATCGAAATAGCCACACCATTGCCATGTTGAACGCCTTCCGTAACCCATGTGATGTCTGAGATGAGCGCTTGTTGAATACTGTAATTCTCAGCCAAGTACTTAATGAGCATTGGTACTGAACCACCACCATGTTCCTCAAATGAGGAAAACACCAAAACACCGTCCTTTAGCGTCTCAGCCACTTTGAGTGCATTCAAAATACCCAGTCTGTTATCCATATAAGGCCCTTGAATGAATTCATCAGTTACTTGAAGACTAGGTTTCCAAGTCAAAGTGGTACCAGTCTCAATGGCTCTGGGAAAGTCGTAGAAAAGATGATTATCATCTACACGAAGTTTACATTGAATTGATCCTAGTGCATCCCTTCCAACTAATTCATACCCAGATTCAGCATCCGGCCCTCCGATTGGCACCAACTGATCTTGATATCTAACTGTAAAGCCAATAGTGTCCATATGCGCAAAAATTGCCGTTCGGGGCTCCCCAAAGACCACTATGATGTTGTCCTGAAGCCCAGGTCCGTTGATGATTTTAGGCTGCACAGACCAGTTTTTTCTGTTTTTTTTGATGTAGTCAATCAAAAAATCTTTCATCACGTATTCACTACCTGACGGAGATGCAATGTCTATAAGTTGTTGGAGTAGTTTCATTTATAAGGAGCGCAAAGATAAGTTTAACAGATAGACCCTCGCTCATAAAATACGTATAAATTCGGGCGATAATCGCTGAATATGGAGATGCCTTTATTCTTGAAATATTTGCTAGTCTTTGCTCTGAGCTCGGTCAAAATTATATTTGGTCCAACTTTAGGACTAGCCTATGGTTTTTCGGTTGCAGAGACGATTATGATTTCCGTACTAGGAATGATGACCACAGTGTATCTGCTCACTTATTTTGGAGAATACATTCGGATTATTTTCAGGAAGCTTTCTTTTCGAAAAAAGAAGAAAAAGGTGTTTACTCCAAAGAAAAGAAGGTTTGTGAGAATTTGGAGACAATATGGTGTACCCGGAATTGCATTCTTAACACCTATCTTATTGTCACCTCCTGGAGGAGCCATATTGGCCAATGCTTTCAAGGGGAAAAGAAAAGAGATTATTAAATGGATGTGGGTTTTCAGTATATTTTGGTCAGTGATATTGACACTGGCCGTAAAATATGCTGGTGATCAGTTACAGGCTTGGGGCATTATTTAGTTTCATCTTCATCATCGAGCATTTCAATATCTTGAATAAGGACTCTTCTAGAAATAGCCTGTCCCGTAGGTGTAGCGGCTAGTCCACCAAGAGCAGTTTCCTTATATTTCGCTTCCATACTTTGACCGATTTCACCCATGGCATCAACGCATTCGTCTACTGGGATTACTGGACTTACATCAGCTATCGCAATCTGCGCTGATGAATTGGCTATAGCCGCAGCACTTGCGTTTCTTACCACACAGGGGATTTCTACTAATCCCGCAACTGGATCGCAAACCAAGCCGAGCATACACTGAATCGTAATAGCCACAGCATTGAAGGCTTGATCGATCGTACCACCTAGGGCGTAGACGATAGCGGCGGCAGCCATAGCAGCGGCAGATCCCGTCTCGGCTTGGCATCCGCCTACTGCACCCGAGATTGAAGCACGTCTTTCTAGAATCAATGCAACTCCCGCACCTATGAGTAATCCCTCGTATATTATCCGATCATCTAGATGATGGATTTCTTGTAGCGTAACCATAGTACCTGGTAGAATTCCAGATGCACCAGCCGTAGGAGCAGCAACCACTCGTCCCATGCAGGAATTGACCTCTTTAGCTGCTAAAGCACGCGAAATAAGTTTTTGAAATTCTGGAGAAAGAACTGTAATTGGATGGTTGGCTACTTTTTTAGCTCCACTTTTAATCATTCCCGAATAGGAATTCATCTCCTGTGTAAGACCAGTTTGAACGGCTTCTTTCATTACTGTATATGCCTTTTCAATCCCTTCCCAGATCTGATTTTCTTTAGCACCTCTTTGGTCTATTTCGTATCTGAGAACTGGTTCGTAGAGTGGTTTATCTTCTTTTTTGCAGTAGGATCGCCATTCTTCAAAGCTGTCGAATAGTATACTCATGGGTTTGTTGTTTGGGGTGGAGTAAAGTTATTAGAAATAGTGATGAGAATTGATAATCCTTTTGAGTTGGGCTACAGCTTTCTTACTTCTAAATATATCTTTGCACCCATGCTAAAAAATGATCTCATTTTAAGGGCTGCTAGAGGCGAAAAAACAGAAAGGACACCCGTTTGGGTAATGCGTCAAGCAGGTCGAATTTTACCTGAATACAGAGCCTTGCGTAGAAAACTGAATGGTTTTAAAGAACTCGTGGAGACTCCTGAGCTAGCAGCTGAGGTGACGATTCAACCGGTGGATCATCTGGGTGTAGATGCAGCCATTATATTTTCGGACATCTTAGTGATCCCAGAAGCGATGGGGTTGACTTATGAGATGGCGGAAAAAACAGGACCCGTTTTTCGAGAAACTGTAAAGTCCGCGGATGATCTCAAATCGCTAAAAGTTGCAAAGGCTGAGGACTTATCTTATACCCTTGATGCTATTAAAATAACCAAGAAGGAATTAAATGGTAGGGTGCCTATCATAGGTTTTGCTGGGGCGCCTTGGACGATTTTTGCTTATATGATAGAAGGAAGTGGGAGCAAGACTTTTTCCAAGGCGCGGAAAATGCTTTACACAGAGCCTGAATTGGCTCATCGGTTGATGACCATGATAGCTGATAGTACCATTGCTTACCTCAAAGGTCAAATCGCTGCAGGAGCGGATATGGTTCAGATTTTTGATTCTTGGGCGGGAGTTTTACCTTTAGAGCAGTACCGTATATTTTCATTACACTACATATCTAAAATTGCTAATGCCATAACGGAGGTTCCAGTCACGGTATTTGCTAAGGGGGCTCATTTTGCATTGGCAGATATCAATAATTTGAAATGTAACACAGTCGGACTTGACTGGAATATGAGTATCTCCCAAGCACGATCAATCCTACCAAGTAAGACATTACAAGGAAATATGGATCCATGTGCGCTTTATGCGGATTTTGATGAGGTTAGGAAAAGCACAAAAGTAATGCTCGATCAGTTCAAGGGACACTCGCATATTGCCAATCTAGGTCATGGTGTATATCCAGATACGAACCCTGATCATGTTAAGTGCTTTATTGATACAGTAAAGGAGTATTCTTGAGTTAGGTAATGACCTTCAAATTGATGGATTTAATCAAATGGAACATCCAAAATCTCCATTACCAGCGAATTAATTTTTATTGATAGCCACAAAAAAAGCAACCGTCGGTTGCTTATAATTTTCTGTTTAGAGCTTAAAGATCCAATTGTGTGGATCCTCTGATGCTCCCATTTTGATTTTAGTCAGCGTATCTAGAAATGCTTTAGAGTATTTCCAACCTGAAACTGGCGGCAATTGATAATCAACACCGTCATGGTGGATCAACTCAATTTGAGCTACTGTGGCAGCCGTTCCAGCACCAAAAGCTTCTTGCATGCTACCGTCTTTAATTGAAGAGACAACTTCTTTTACGCTGACAGGACGTTCTTCCACCTTCATGCCTTGGTCTTTGGCCAATTGGATGATGCTGTCTCGTGTAATTCCTTTCAAAATAGTATCCCCAGTTGGAGCGGTAACTAGCGTATCATTGATAACAAACATTAAGTTCATCGTGCCGCTTTCCTCTACAAACTCATGCGTCTTAGCATCAGTCCAAATGAGTTGGTCGAATCCTTCTTTTTGGGCATCAACCGCAGGTTTTAGAGCCGCAGCGTAGTTTCCACCGGTCTTTGCGAATCCCGTTCCACCATGAGCAGCACGCGTAAATTTGGTTTCGATTTTTACTTTTACAGGACGGGCGTAGTATGCGCCTACAGGGCCAGTGATAATCAAAAATTGGTAAGTCTCAGACGGGCGTATTCCAATGTATGGGTCCATTGCCAATTGAAGCGGTCGGATGTAAAGCGACGTGCCAGCAGCACTTGGTACCCAATCCTTGTCAAGCATAAGTAATTCACGAAGGCCATTCATAAAAAGCTCTTCCGGTACGCGTGGCATACACATTCTGTCTGCACTTAATTGAAGTCTTTTGGCATTTTCTTCAGGCCTAAAAACAAGAATTTCACCATCAACAGATCTATTGGCTTTGAGTCCTTCAAAAATGGTTGACGCATAGTGCAGCGTGGTATTGGCAGGAGAAATACTCAAGTCTCCATAAGGGACTATTCTCAGATCTTTCCATTCGCCATCTTTATAATCGGCAATAAACATGTGGTCAGAATAAACTGACCCAAATTGTGGCTTTTCTAAGTCAGCATTTTGAATTTTCGAACTAGCCGTTCGAGTAATTTTGATGTCCATGGTCTCTGTCATACCAGCAAAAAGTAGAATTCTTAATCGTTATCTCCGGGATTCCAAGGAGTTTCCGGGACGTTCAGAAGGTGAGCCATTTTACGAGCCATTACGAAGAAGTAGTCTGAGAGACGATTCATGAATTTGATGAGCATATCATCAACTTCTTCTTCCTCAGATAAGGCTACTATGCTCCTTTCTGCCCGCCTGCAAACTGTCCTACAAACGTGACACAAAGATATAACCTCATGACCGCCTGGAAGAATAAAATTCTTTAATTCTGGTAGCTCGGCGGAGTACTTATCTATCCAAACTTCAAGCTGCTTGATTTCCACCTCAGTTACTTGTGGTAGGTCAAATCCAGTAAACCCTTGTTCTGTGGCCAATAATGACCCAATGGAGAAGAGGTTTTCCTGAATCCAGTAGAATTGATTACCAATTCGTGCTTCCACGTCTTTGTGATCTTTCAGAAGTCCTAGAAAAGAATTTAACTCATCTACATTGCCATACGCATCGATTCTGAGATTTGATTTAGGAACTTTCTTTCCTCCCAGTAAAGAGGTTTGTCCCTTGTCACCGGTTTTGGTATATAACTTCATTGTCATTCAGCCGGAACAGGCGTGGTAAGGCGAATGTTTTCGTTTCGCACATCTGATTCTATCAGACCATCTCTTAATCGGATTATTCTGTGGGCGTATTCAGCGATATCTTCCTCGTGAGTTACCATGATTATCGTGTTCCCTTTGTTATGAAGCTCTGCAAAAAGATCCATAATTGAGTAGGAAGTTTTGGAATCAAGGTTACCAGTTGGCTCATCGGCCAAAATAATACTTGGGTCATTCACTAAAGCTCTTGCTATTGCGACTCTTTGTCTTTGACCACCTGAAAGCTCATTGGGCTTGTGATAGGCTCGATCATCTAGTCCAACCCCGGCTAAAGTTGCCAATGCTTTTTCATCACGTTCTGCCTTGCCATAGCCAGCATAGATTAATGGAAGAGATACGTTCTCAAGGGAAGAGGCACGAGGTAAAAGATTGAATGTCTGAAAGACAAAGCCAATTTCTTTATTCCTAATTTCGGCTAGTTCGTTTTCCGTAAGGTCACTTACATCATTGTTATTTAGAACATATGTTCCCTCAGAAGGAGTATCTAGACAACCAATGATGTTCATCAATGTCGACTTGCCAGAACCAGATGGTCCCATGAAAGCTACGTATTCACCTTTTTCGATTTGAATAGAGATTGATTTGAGTGCGTGAATGGTTTCACTTCCCATTACGTAACTCTTCTTAAGTTCTTTGGTATCGATCATTGGACTCATATATGCTTAAATCTAGGTAAAGTTAGTTGAACTGCTTTCCTACTAACGAACGCTATATTGCATAGTTTTGGTTTATTAATTTTAGTCTTTTATGTCAGTGGTTTTAATCCTACTTACTTGGTCATTAATAGCACCTTTTGAAGGTTGGCAAACTTTGGAACGGCTTACGCTCACCACAGAGTACGATCAGTTTTTGGGCGAAGAGGTGGAAGTCCCTTTGTTTTCCGATGAACTCAAACAGTATGATGGGCAACAAGTGTCGGTCGCTGGATATATTATTCCACTGGAGACATCAGGAGGCCAAGACTACTTTGTACTCTCTCGATTTCCATACAACAACTGTTTTTTCTGTGGAAATGCTGGGCCAGAGACAGTTATTGAAGTGTATGCCAAGAAAGCTTTTCAAACTCAGGACACTAAGGTGGAAGTGACTGGCACCTTAAAGCTCAATGCATATGACCCCTTGCATTTATTTTTCATTCTCTCAGACTCTGAGGTTAAGATTATAGAAGATTAGGAATTTTTATAAAGTTTCAAAACGGTTTCTCGGAGAGGGTTTGCTTTATCTGAAAGTAAAAAACTGATGTTTTCCGCAATCTCTTGGGGAGTCACCCAATCATTGAAATTGGCATCTGGCATGGATGCTCTGTTCGGTGGAGTATCTATAATACTTGGGATGATCACGGAAGCGTGGATATCCTTTAAATCCTCATCTTCATTGATAATTTCTGCTAATTTAATTACCGCACTTTTGGAAATAGCATAAGACAATACTCCCGATGCTCCTCCTTCGATCGCCGGCTTTGCACCAACAAAAATGAGTTTAGTTCCACCATTATTATGCATCCAATCTGTAGCATACTTTGAAGTATTGTATGCTGTCATCAAGTTCAGAGAGATCATTTTATTGATGTCATTACTATGGGTAGACAATAAATTACCCATCGAGAACCCACCTACGAGCATGATTACTCCATCAATTTTTTGATGCGATTTTTTGAGTGAAACAAAGAAGTCCTCTGTGTCATCAGAATTTGTAAGGTCGCATGGCCTGAAATCTACATCACTGTTAGGATAGTCATGCCCTGGCACAAACGTTCCGATTACTTGATGTCCTTCCTTTAATAATAAGTCGGTTACAGCTGATCCTAGATTTCCTGCTGCTCCAGTAACTAGAAAGGTCTTGCTCATTGTAATGGGGATTAAGTATTTTCGAAGATATCGAAATGGTAATTTACATTGAGTACATGAGACAATTAAAAAATGAGGCCCAGTCATATTCTGCTGGTGTTTTTTTAAAGTCAGCTTCTAACTTGATTTTAAATAATGAAAGAATCACAGGCTAACTTTTTTCTAGATGTGTTCGAGGTAGTCAAGCTTATCCCGAAAGGTCGAGTGACTAGCTATGGTGCAATAGGTGAATACTTAGGGATGAAACGAAGTGCTCGAATGGTGGGATGGGCTATGAATCAAGCTCATGGAATGCCTGATGTTCCTGCACATCGAGTGGTAAACAGGCAAGGAGTGCTCACTGGGAAATTCCATTTTGGCGAGCCTAACTTGATGCAGGAGCTATTGGAAGCGGAGGGATTGACTATAAAAGACGATAAGATCAAAGAGTTTGATGCCGTCTATTGGAATCCTAACGAGGAGTTGAGTTTGTAGCTTTAGTAAGTGCGGATAGCGGCGAGAGATTGCTTCAGCTCCAAGAGCTCACCTTCCTCTATTTCCCCGATTTTTCTTACCAGCCTTTCTTTTGATACGGACCTTATGTGAAAAATAAGCGTTTCAGATGGGCCACTTAATCCGTTGGTGCTGTTTGGTTGTAAGACCACATTGCCTTTGTAATTCTTCACTTTGGTTGTGAGTGGGCAGGCTATTACTACTTTGAGCAGGCTATTGAGGATATTTCCGCTGAGAATTACGATTGGTCTCAGTCCAGCTTGTTCATTGCCTTTTGTAGGATCAAGATCGGCATACCAGATTTCTCGTTGCTTCATTTATCTAACTGCTGCATGTACTCCGTCATTCCCTCTTCGGCGATATCCATTATCTCTGTATCCTCTCCAGCTTGCCGATATGATGCGACATATTCTGCTCGATTGATTTGATCTAGATAGATTCTCAGCGCTTTTTCTATGATCTTATTCTTAGGCTTTGAAAGTTTAATGGCTTGTTCGTTGAGCTGATGGAGAAGATCGTCTGGAAGTGAGCTTGTAAAGGTTGTCATGGAATTATATTTATAAAGTATAAATATAATTAATGTTTACGAATTAGGAATAAGCCTACGAAGGTTAGAATCCCATTCAGAATCAAAATTTCAAATCCAAATTTGTAACCACCTAAAAGTGCCTCTGAATTGATGTTGATCAAATAGGATATCACCGGAGAAGCCAAACAGACCAACGGAACCCATTGGTCTTTGAGATAATACTTGGTGAAAATGCCAAAGGTGAAAAGACCTAAAAGTGGCCCATAAGTATATCCGGCAGCTACGAACACAGCTGTGATTACACTTTGATCATTGATGGCTTGGAATATGAGAATAACGACAAAAAGAGCGGCTGAAAAACCGAGATGGACAATTTTCCTTAAATTCTTCTTTTCGGAATAATTCTCCGGTTTGAAGCCTAAAAAGTCCACACAGAATGAGGTAGTCATTGCCGTAAGTGCTGAGTCGGCGCTTGAATAGGCAGCAGCAGTAATTCCCAAAAGGAAAACCACAGCACCCAAAGTAGAAAACTCATTGATTGCCAACTGAGGAAAAAGATGATCTGTCCGAGCGGGGATACTTATCCCAATTACCTCTGAGTATTGAAAAAGCATCAGTCCCATGCTCAGGAAGAGGAAGTTGACAACTACTAGCACCACACAAAACCAGAACATATTCTTCTGAGCATCTTCCAAGGATCTGCAGGTAAGGTTCTTCTGCATCATATCCTGATCCAAACCAGTCATCACGATGGCGATAAATGCTCCCGCAAAAAACTGCTTGAAAAAATTGCGCCCACTGTGCCACTCCCAATTGAATATTTCACTTCGAGGATCATTCGCAATGTTCGAAACCAAATCACCAAAACTCCAGTCCAATTGACTTTTGACAAACCAAATACTAATGATAACAGAAGCTATCATAAAGCCAGTTTGGAGTGCGTCAGTCCAGACAATAGTCTTAATCCCACCTTTGAAAGTATAGAGCCAGATGAGGATAATTGTGACCAATACCGATACCCAAAAGGGTAAGTTGAAAGCATCGAAGAAGGAAATCTGAAGCACGCTCGCAACGAGAAACAGCCGAAATGATGAGCCGATTATTCTACTCAGTAAAAAGAAAAAAGCGCCAGACTTGTATGACCAAAATCCAAACCGCTGCTCTAAGTAGGAGTAAATAGAAATAAGGTTAAGCTTATAATAGAGGGGTAATAAAACCTTCGCAATGATGAAATAGCCTACCAAATAACCGAGAACTACTTGAAAATAAAAGAAATTGCTATTGCCCACTTCACCAGGAACCGAGATAAAGGTCACTCCTGACAAGGATGCGCCAATCATACCGAAGGCTACTAAATACCAAGGTGACTGTCGGTTAGCGTTATAGAAATCTCCGTCCGAACTACCTCGAGAGGTGAGCCATGAAATGGTGATGAGTATCAAAAAGTAACCGAGGATAATGCTGCCGACTAAAAAGGGGCTCATGGGCTGGGTGAATATCTAAATTTGAAGAATGTGCTCAAAATTGTGCCAAATAAATCACTTCCACTAATTTTGCAGACTATGACACAGATGGAATATGCTCCGGAGGTAGAAGAATTAGTAGAAGTAGATACCGATCTCAGCGAAGGTGACAACAGGGACTTGATCGTCCATAATGATGATCACAATACGTTCGATCACGTGATCAATACTTTGATTAAAGTATGCAAGCATGATGCAAATCAGGCTGAACAGTGTACATACCTGATTCACTTCAAAGGAAAATGTGCTGTTAAAAAAGGTTCGTTGAAGGAGCTTAAGCCTATGAAAGATGGCATTACAGATGCAGGAATCTCTGCCACCATCGAATAATGGAGTATCCATCCAAACTCGTAGAGCAAGCCGTAGAAGAGATTTCTAAATTACCAGGAATAGGGAAGAAGACAGCCTTAAGATTGGCTTTGCACTTATTAAAACAACCTGCGTCTCAGACGGACGGTCTTTCACTCGCTTTGAGCGAACTGAGAGCCAATATCAAATACTGCAACACTTGCCATATCATTGCTGATACAGAAGATTGTACTTGCAAGACTATGTCTCGTGACACCACTGTGATTTGTGTAGTGGAAGATACGCCTGATGTTTTGGCAATCAGTAATACAGGCCAATACAATGGCTTGTTTCACGTTTTGGGAGGTAGAATTTCTCCGATGGACGGAATTGGCCCGGAGAATATCAAAATTGATTCGTTGGTAAAAAGAGTTAAGAACCCCGGGGAAGACATTCAGGAAATAGTCCTTGCTTTGAGCTCTACTATGGAAGGAGATACCACGGCTTTCTATATTTCTAAGATGCTGAAAGAGACTGGTGTCAAGATATCCACCATCGCTCGAGGAGTCCCAATCGGTGGAGAATTGGAGTATACCGATGAGATTACTCTGGGACGAAGTATCATGACCCGAACGCTATTTTCTCAGTAATTGGATTTTACAATTTTCTTGATTCATTGAATTCTATTGTTTCAACAGACTAGCTATTTTATTAGATAATATTCTTTTGGAATCATGAATTATTATGAATATTTTAACGAATAGTTATAAATACTAAATTTTATTTTGCGTGCACTTCAAAGAATATACCTCAGATATACACTACGATGAGATGTTTGATGCAGACCAAAACTGCAGGGCATTGTATGCCGATTTCAAAGGTCATCTGGACGAATTAACACAAACTAAGTTGCTCCAACTCCAACACACAACTGATAAAGCGCAGGTGTCTATGGGGATGACTTTCAATGTCTATCATGACAATGAGGGAGTGGAAAAAATCTTACATCTCGACCCGATTCCACGAATTATTCAAGGCTCGGAATGGGAAGTGATAGAGAAAGGACTACAGCAACGGATCAAGGCGCTGAATATGTTTCTTGATGATATCTATCACGACCAGAATATTTTGAATGATGGCATAGTTCCGAAAGATCTTGTGCTATCGAGCAGTGATTATTTGGAGCCTTGTGTTGGATTGAATCCTCCAAAGGGGATTTGGTGTCATATCACTGGAAGTGATATTGTAAGAGATGCAAGTGGCAAATTTTATGTCCTTGAAGATAACCTGAGATGTCCATCAGGTGTTTCGTATATGCTCGAGAATCGTGAAATTATCAAGCAGGCTTTTCCTGATCTGTTTGCCAATTTGGGAGTACGCCCAGTTTCCAACTATCCTGGTTTGCTGAGGAGTATGCTTCAGTATTTGAGTGATAAAGAAAAGCCAACTATTGTTGTTTTGACGCCCGGAATCTACAATTCGGCCTACTTTGAGCATTCATATCTAGCTCAGCAGATGGGTGTGGAGTTAGTGACGGGACCTGATTTGGTGGTAAAAGACAAATTCGTCTACATGCAAACAACCAAAGGGTTGGAGCAAGTAGATGTTATTTACAGAAGAATAGATGATAAGTTTTTAGATCCATTGGCTTTCAATCCTGAGTCAATGCTTGGTGTTCCGGGAATTTTCGAGGCTTATAAGGCTGGTAATGTAGCATTAGCCAATGCGCCAGGTACAGGAATAGCAGATGATAAGGCGGTTTATGCTTATGTCCCGAGAATAATCAAGTATTACTTAGACGAAGAAGCGATCATTGAGAATGTGCCTACTTATCTCTGCTCTGAGAAGGATGATCTCGCCTATGTGCTGGAGAACATTGAGCAATTGGTGGTGAAGGAAACGAATGCTGCTGGTGGTTATGGTATGTTGATAGGCCCGAAAGCCTCAAAGGAAGAACATGAAAAGTTCAGAAAGCTAGTAAGCGCAAAACCTAGAGGTTATATCGCTCAACCTACGCTTTCACTTTCTACAGTTCCTACATTGACAGAAACTGATATGTCACCAAGACATGTCGATTTGAGGCCTTATGCGCTCTTTAGTGATAAGGTAACAGTAGTGCCTGGAGCATTGACCAGAGTTGCTTTGGTGGAAGGTTCTTTGGTAGTCAATTCTTCTCAAGGAGGTGGCAGTAAGGATACATGGGTTTTATTTAATGATAAGTAAGAGATGTTAAGTAGAGTAGCAGATTCCATATTTTGGTTAGGCAGATATCTTGAGCGTGCTGAAAACTACGCGCGATTTATAGACGTTAATTTCAATCTTTCATTGGATCTTCCTCCTGGCATTAGTGCCCAATGGAAGCCATTGATTCTAGCCACAGGAGATAAAGAATATTTCGAAAAGCTTTATGGTAAAGATTATAGTAGAGAAAATGCCATTTTGTTTTTGGGATTCGATGTGCGCAATCGAAACAGTATCGTTTCTTCTGTGTCCTATGCACGTGAAAATGCACGGACAATTCGAGAGAATATTTCTAAAGAGACATGGGAGATTCTCAATGAGCTTTATCTATACGTAAAGCGATTGCAGAAAGAAGAAGTATGGAAAAAGAAGAATGCCGAAGGTTGCTTCAAGGAGATCAAGTACAGATTACAGCTGATTGCAGGAATTGCGACTGACACCATGCCCAGAACTCAAGGTTGGTTCTTTTCTGAGTTGGGTCAATACATCGAAAGAGCAGATAAGACCTCACGAATATTAGATGTTAAGTATCATTTTCTCCTTCCCTCGGCAGAAGATGTTGGCTCACCTTTAGATTTTCTTCATTGGGGGGCGCTATTGAAATCTGTGAGTGGATTCAATGTCTATTGCCAAATGTATGGGCGTATTGCTGCGGGTAACATTGTAGACTATCTAGTACTCAATAGACATTTTCCTAGGTCAATATTGTTTTGTTTGATTAGTGCGGAAGAGTGTCTTCATGAAATTTCAGAGTCGAAAAAGGGATTTTCCAACAAAGCTGAGAAAGCTATAGGAAATCTTCGGGCAGATTTGGAGTTTGCCGATATCAATGATGTGTTCAAGCACGGGCTGCATGAGTATCTCGATGATCTTCAGGTAAAGCTCAATGAAATTTCAAAGCTTATATACGAGCAGTACTTTCATATTCCTTCTAATACAGAGGCAAAGTCACAAGAGCAATAAGTTTTTCATCGAACATCAGTAGTATGCGTGTAGAGCAAAGCCAATTTTGATTCGTCTAGAAGTAATTCACAGAACAGAGTATTCTTATAGCAGTCCGGTAGTACTCGACCCGCATCATCTGTATTTCTACCCCGCCTTGAGGCCAAACATTAAAGTGCTTGGGTTCGAAATGTTGATCAACCCAACACCTTCAGGTACCTCACAGCGGCTTGACATGGAAGGCAATTCCTATTACCAAGCGTGGTTCTTAGGTGAGACTGATTCTTTATCTGTCCGTACTTCACTGAAGGTAGAGATAGAGGAAATCAACCCTTTGGGTTTTCTGATAGAAGAACAAAGCAAAAGTCCCTTCACGAATGTGAAACAAAGCTTTTCAACTCCAGTATTTGATTTGCCACATGATATGAGAAGTTGGGCGAAGAACCTGATTCAGCGATCTGACGGAAACCAACTACAATTCCTCTCTGCCCTATGTACAGAAATAGCCAAAGATTGGGATCATCAAGTGAGATATCAATTTGATTTAATGGATCCTGAAATATGCTTTAGAGAAAAGGCAGGCTCTTGCCGTGATTTATCTTGGATGATGATCCAAGTACTCAGAAACGAAGGCTTTGCATCGCGATTTGTCAGCGGCTACTCTTTCAACCCTGAATTGGGAGAAGGTCATGAGCTACATGCATGGGTAGAAGTATGGCTGGAAGGAGGTGGCTGGGTAGCATTAGATCCCTCGGCAGGGATTTTTTGTAACCAGAATTATTTACCAGTTTCAGCAAGTTACCATCCTTTCAATACGCTTCCGGTTTTGGGCTCATACCATGGCTCAGCCATTTCTTCGCTTGAAACCAAAGTGGAGATTGGGATGTCTTAGCTTAGAAAATTCAACCGGAGCTACTTACTTTCTCTTCTTATAAAAGCTATAAGAAAGCATTAAAGCAATCCCGAATGCTAGGAATAAAAAGTACCATCTTGGCTCATCGGTGCGCCATGTCCGGTAGAAGTATGCACCGCTAAGGAGCATAACCACTGTGACTCCTAGGGAGGCTATGTAATTGAGCGATCGTGGATTCATAGAGCTAATCTAATGTATGTGGCTAATCTTTGATTGGATAATGATGAGAATTCATTTTGGTAATATCCCCATATTTTTCATGAGTTGGCTTGCATTGAAACTCTTACAAACTCCCTCTGTGAGCAAATAATCGAAGATGATTTTATTGCCTTCAAGCGAGCTATTAAAACTAAAATTTCTAACCGAATCTTGAGAATCGCCAAGGTTTCCCAATGCTAAATCATGTGTCGAAATCAGACCAAACGCATTTCGATTAACCAACCTTTCAATCAAAGCTACTGAGCCAGCACGTCGATCCTGCGAGTTAGTTCCTTTCAGTATTTCGTCAAGAATGAAAAAAGTGGATTTTTTATTTTCAATCGTGTCTAACAGTTGTACGAGTCTCTTCAGCTCAGCATAAAAAGAACTTGTTCTTTCCTCAAGGTTATCCTTGGTTCGCATACTTGTGAAAACTTGCGTTGGACTCATCGTGAGTGACTCGGCATCTACTGGGCATCCAGCTTGAGCCAGTACCATATTTACTCCCACAGTTCGCTCAAAGGTTGATTTTCCTGACATGTTGGATCCAGTGATCACATCCACTGAACCTGGGCCGGCGATGGTATAGTTGTTTCTTATTTTCTCTTCCGATGCTATTAATGGGTGACTCATCTGAGTTGTTTCAAACCTAAATTCATCACTAATTTCAGGAAACGAAAAAGAGGGATTGGCATAGCTGAATCCTGAAATGCTGGTTAGGCACTCCATTTCATGAATTACGTCTAGCCAGCCGGCTAGTTCATTTTGATGTTTCTCTTTCCAAGCGAGGATGTAAATCATCAAATGATTGTCCAACAAGAAAGGCAAATCCAAAATAGCATATAGCATATTGGCTCGCGCAGCTAGTCGATTAGTAAGTTTAGCTAGTTGAGTAACTGAACGTGTTGCAGAGTCTTTGCCAGATTTAAGCTTTAATTGGAGCTTCTGGGTCTTTTCTGAGGTGAACTTAGCTCCCTCTATAATCTTGATAGCGCTGGCATAAGTATTGATCATGTAATGCGCTTTGTCCATGCCTTGAGAAAGCTTGGTAAGCTGTCTGACTCCAAGGGCCAAGAAAACAGCATTAATGATTAAGGAGGGATAGATCCATTGATATGGAATCTGGTCAAAGGCGATAAAGAAGATTAAGGTGATTGTAATGACAGACAGTGTGATGCTTGAAAATCTCCAAAGGTGAATGTTAATTTTCCGATTCGCTAACTGAGTCCAATTGATTAAATTCTGAGAGGATAATTTGGGATCACGCTTTTTCTTTTTGCTAAGCGTAATTCGCAATGTTGCTTGAAAGTGTTGTCTCCATTTGATTAGCGGACTCAACTCTTGCACTGCCTCCTGGCGGGCTTTAATCTCATTTTTGTCCGCTGCCTTTGATAACCATTCTGCTAGTTTTTTTTGAGAATCCTCAAGCTCACATCTATTAATTAATTGAAAGATGGAGTGCTTCCCAAAAATATCTAAGTCAACCTGATATGCATGATCGTCTTCAATGAATTGATTTCCTTGATTTAATTCATTCAATTCTAGCTGAGCTCTATTTGACTCATCTCGATTGATCGACGTTAAGGTTTCAGCTAGGACTTTAGACGAATCTACCTCGCGATGCTTCTTATAGAGCCAATAGAAAACGGTAATTGAAACAAGAAGACTTATGATGCTGGTGGTAGACTCGGTCTTAAAGAAAGTGATGAAAGAGATGACGGTCAAAATGAATATCGCACCTCTTAGCATAGAAAGTCGGAATGATTTCCGCTCATAAGCTTTACTGAGCATGGAGTTCTCTCGATCTATTTCCTTAAAATTATTCTCCATTTTACGCTAGTCAGATTTGATGTTTCTATTCGGATAGGAGGTTGGAAAAACTCTTTTGAAATCAATATTCACACGTTAGATCTCCGTTTGTTGTTTTTGACAGATGATCCGAGCTATCTCATTGATCCTGGAAATTCTGATTGATCAATCATTTGTCCATTACTGGATTGCCTTCAGTAATGATAAGTTCTTTATGGATATGACGATTCTTTAGCAATTCAAAAATCAAGCGATTTCTCTTTGAGAATTGATTATCGAAAAAAGTGAAGACAAAAAAAAGTGGAGCATATCGGATTCGAACCGATGACCCCCACACTGCCAGCGTGGTGCTCTAGCCAACTGAGCTAATGCCCCGTAAAGGGAAAGCGAATTTAGACTAAAATTCATTTCTTGCAACTTCAAGTTGCATATTTTCATACCCATCCAACTAAACATAAAAATGGAGTGTCAAATAGATACCTAAAAAGCCTCAAAACATGAAGAATCTATTTTTTAGTATTGTCTTTACAATAGCGCTGATCTCTTGTAATGACACTAATCCTTCCAAAATAGAAACGAATTATTACAGCAACGCTGATTTAAGATTTGAGTATCCACATGTGATTGCAGGTGACTCTGTCGTTTTCAAAAGGTATTATGTGGCCGAAGATGAAAAAAATATTGCCGATGATGAGTATGCAGAGGATATTTTTTTTACAATCCCGACGGGGATAGAATCTTTCGACTATTCCGATGCTGAACTTGAGCAACTAAAAATTGATGTTAAAAAGTATTGCTTTTGTGGACCGTCTAATGGCATTGAAATAGTGGATGGAAGCATCTCAGGAAAACTATCCAATAACAAATGGCAGATTGATGCTGACTTCAACTTTACGCCGCTTTATCAAGTAAGCGAAGATAGTTTCATGACTTCTGCATTAGAAAATCGAACTTTTTCAGCAAGTTTCATCAAATCTGACATACCAACTGACTAATTCTTAATCATTTTATCTTTTTATTCGTAAAGGATTATGTATCATTCAAATGCATTCTGCATTTGCATATAAATTCCCTTTATGAGTAAGCAAAAAGTAACAATAGGACATGTGTTCAAAACGATCATATGGCCGAGAAAAAATACCATATTTATTGGATTAGGGTTGATTCTAATTAGCCGAGGAGCGAGTCTGATATTACCAGTGTCAACGAAATATTTGATTGATGATGTAATAGTCAATAGCGATTTTGAAATGTTAAAACTTCTAGTCATCGTTGTTCTTGCCGCTATTGTGGTGCAGTCTGTGACTTCTTTTCTTCTTACAAAAATTCTGAGTGTGGAGGCGCAACATCTCATAGCACAGTTACGGGTGCGAGTGCAAAGACAGATTATGTATTTGCCGATCAGATTTTTTGACAATACAAAAAGCGGAGAACTGGTCTCTCGTATCATGAGTGATGTGGAAGGAGTGAGAAATCTGGTAGGAACAGGTCTAGTGCAACTCGTAGGAGGAACATTGACCGCAATTGTTTCACTTTATCTTTTGATTGACATCAATGCCTGGATGACTCTCTATGTTTTGGTTCCGGTTTCGATCTTCGGATTTATTTCCCTCAAGGCATTTGCATATATCCGTCCAATTTTTCGGGAAAGAGGTAAGCTCAATGCGGAGGTAACGGGTCGACTTACTGAAACATTGAATGGTGTGAGAGTAATCAAAGGATTCAATGCCGAAAAACAAGAGGTTAAAACATTTGAGGATGGAGCTGAACGCTTATTTGAGAATGTAAAAAAGAGCCTTACCTCAACAAGCATTATCACAAGTTCTGCCACCTTCTTATTGGGACTGGCGACAACAGGGATTATGGGTATGGGAGGGTATATGATTATCAATGGAGAAATGACCATTGGTGATTTTGTTGCATTCACCGCGCTGCTTGGATTTATGATTGCACCGATAGTCCAAATGAGCAACATCGGAAGTCAACTGACTGAGGCTTTTGCTGGACTTGACCGCACTGAAGAAATCATGCAAATGGAGCTTGAAGATGATGGTAGCAGGCGTACGGTCACTATTCCTGAGATTCAAGGGAACATTTCATTTGATAAGGTCACTTTCTCTTATGAAGAAGACAATGATGTCCTAAGGGAGATTAGCTTTGAAGCACCTTCAGGTTCGGTTACGGCTTTGGTTGGCACATCGGGTTCGGGAAAATCGACCATTGCTAGTTTGGCAGCTTCATTTATATCACCTAAGAGTGGGCAAATCACCATTGATGGAAAAAATTTGGATGAGGTATCACTTGAAAGCTATAGAAGTCAGCTTGGCGTAGTGTTGCAAGATGATTTTTTATTTGAAGGTACTATCAGAGAAAACATACTTTTTCCAAGGCCTGATGCCGGCGATGCTAGACTGATCGAAGCGGTGGAAGCAGCGCATGTTAATGAATTCACAGATCGATTTGAGAATGGTCTGGACACAAGAATAGGGGAGCGCGGAGTAAAGTTGTCCGGTGGTCAGAAACAGCGAATAGCTATAGCCAGAGCTATACTGGCGAATCCTAGAATCCTGATTTTAGATGAGGCTACTTCGAATTTGGATACTGAAAGTGAAAGTTTCATTCAGGCAAGTCTTACGAGATTAATGAAGGGAAGGACTTCATTTGTCATAGCCCACAGGCTGAGTACAATACGACAGGCCTCTCAAATATTGGTAGTAGAGAATGGTTCGATAGTGGAAAGGGGAACACATGACGAACTCATTGAGTTAAAGGGGAGGTACTTTGAATTGTACACGTATCAAGCTCGAATTTAGGAGCTACTTTCTTTGCCTGTAAAATTAGAATTGTGTTGTATATTTAACGTCCTTCTTGATAATAGGAAGAATAAATTACTTGGTAAAACAGCAATAAAATGATCATTGGAATTGGTGGCGTAAGTAGAGCGGGCAAAACATCTCTATCTGAAAAACTCAAAGAGCACTTCGAAAAGCAAAAACTATCAGTCAACCTTTTTTGCCAAGATAACTATGTAAAACCTAAGATATCATTGCCTAAAGTCGAGGGGGTTCCTGATTGGGAGCGCCCAAGCACTATCAAATGGGAATCTATTTCAAGAGACGTAGAGAAATCAACTGCCGATATTAAGATAGTAGAAGGACTATTTTCGTTTTATCCGGCTTCACTCAGGGTCACTTATGATGTCAAAATGTTCATAGATATCAGCAAGGAAACTTTTGCTGCTCGAAAGAAAAATGACAAACGTTGGGAGGAGGAGCCAGACTGGTATGCCGAACATGTTTGGAGATCTTACCTTAAGTACGGGCAGCCGAAAGGTGAAAAATCTGATTACATTACCATTGATGGTCAGAAAAAATTAGATGTAAAAGCGATTTTAGTTCAGGCTTCAATTAGCTAACATACTTCCTGTATTTGATATTTTTTACCATTGAAAACGACCTGTTCTCCAGCTAATTTTCCAATCATGGCATTACCTAAAGGCGAAACGGGTGAGATACAGATCACTGAGTGATCAGTCTCTATCTTACCAAGACTTATACTTATGAAAAAATATCCACTATCTGTATTCACAATACTTCCCAAGCCAATATTTTTCTGATTGATTAAAGGATTGATCTCTCCAAGCACCTTTTGCTGTTTTTGTAATTGACCAATAAGTGACGCCACCTTTTCTTTCTCGAGCTGCATCATGGCTCTTCCTGTTTCATACTTGTCACCCGCGCTACTTTTTGTTTCATTATTTGCAGCGGATTGAAAATTTTTCATCTCAGTATGAAGACTCGCGATTCTAGAGTCTATGATAGTTACACCGATCTCATGAACCTGTTTTTTAAGTAATAATAAATCCATGAGATCGGCTGATAGTATTAAAGTTCAAACTTGATTCCTTGAGCTAATGGAAGCTCAGTAGAATAATTAATAGTGGTAGTCTGTCTGCGCATATATGCCTTCCAAGCATCAGATCCCGATTCTCTTCCACCGCCAGTTTCTTTTTCTCCGCCAAACGCTCCTCCAATTTCAGCTCCTGAGGTACCGATATTCACATTAGCAATACCGCAATCCGATCCAGCATAAGATAAAAACAACTCCGCCTCCCTCATATTGGTAGTCATAATAGCAGAAGAGAGTCCCTGAGGAACAGCGTTTTGCATCGCTATTGCTTCCTCCAAATCAGAATACTTAATTAGATACAAAATAGGCGCGAATGTCTCACTACAAACTATTTCATATTCATTCTTAACTTCATAAATCGCTGGCTTGACGTAACATCCAGACTCATAACCAGTACCTGAAAGGACTTCACCCCCAACCACAGCCTTGCCACCTTCCTGACCAATTTTAACCAAAGCTTGTTCATACATTGCCACAGCATCTTTATCAATCAGTGGGCCAACATGGTTGTTTTCATCCAATGGGCTTCCAATTTTCAATTGTCCGTATGCTTGCTTCAAACTTGATTTAACATCTTCAAACATATTTTCATGTATGATCAATCGGCGCGTAGAAGTACAACGCTGACCAGCAGTGCCAACCGCACCAAAAACAGCTCCTGGTATTGCAATTTTCAAGTCGGCATTTTCTGTAATGATGATGGCATTATTCCCGCCAAGTTCCAAAATGGATTTACCTAATCTTCTTCCAACGGCTTCACCTACAGATTTTCCCATTCGGGTGGATCCTGTAGCAGACACCAAAGGAATGCGTTTGTCTTCAGCCATTTTCTTACCGATCTCAGCACCACCAATGACTAATCCACAAACACCTGGATCTATTCCATTTTTAGCAAATACTTCTTGAACTATTTTCTGGCAAGCGATAGCTGACAAAGGAGTTTTTTCAGACGGCTTCCAAACACAAACATCTCCACAAACCCAAGCAAGGGCGGAGTTCCAAGCCCAAACGGCTACTGGGAAATTGAAAGCTGAAATGATACCAACTATACCTACTGGATGCCATTGCTCATACATCCGATGAAGTGGGCGTTCGGAATGCATAGTAAGGCCGTAAAGCTGCCGGGAAAGACCTACTGCAAAATCGCAGATATCAATCATTTCTTGAACTTCGCCTAGTCCTTCCTGTAATGATTTTCCCATTTCATAGGAGACTATTATGCCTAAATCATCTTTATGATTTCTGAGTTCTAATCCAATTTGCCTTATGATTTCTCCACGCTGTGGAGCCGGTACTTGCTGCCAAGATATAAAAGCTTCTTGTGCTGCTTTTACTACTTTTTCATAGGCATCAGATTCTGCCAGACGTACTTGAGCGATTGCTTTTCCGTCTACTGGAGAAAATGATGTGAGCATTTCTCCCTTGGTAGCAAGCCACTTGGCTCCTATAGCAGCTCCAGGATTGGACGATTCTATTCCCAAGTTTTTGAGAACTGGATTAATATCTGTGATGGGGGTATTCATATTAATAATCGGGTTAAAAATAATGTTGTATTAAGCTACAAACTTAAATAATATGACTGCCAAATAGCACCAAAATCAAAAGAGCCATCACGACGAATCGCAATGGCTCCTTATCCCCTCATCCAACTTCCTACCAACCTATTCCATAGTATGCTTTTTCTCCGTTAGGGTAGATTCCTTCTATCAAAACCCCTTCACCTCTTGCTGCATTTAATGAAGTTTCCATATCCTTCATTCCATTGATCGGTCTTTGATCTATTTCTGTGATCACAAAACCTGATTCAATTCCAGCATCCTTCCATTTGCCCTTTTCTAATTCTTTGACTTGTACACCAGATTTGAGCTGATACTTCTTTTTGAAGGTATCCGAAACTGGCTCCAAGGTCGCTCCTTCCATTTTGAAAGCATTAGTCACTGTGACTACCTCAGTCGTTTTATACTGATTTTTCAGTATTGCTTTCACTGTTTTGGTTTTACCCTCCCTGATGAAGGTGACGTTAATTTGATCACCAGGACTATTCAGCGCTACACGTTCTTGGAGTTGAGCAACATTGGCCACTTTTTTTCCGTCAATAGCTATGATGACGTCCTTCGTTTGAAGTCCTGCTTCTTCGGCTGATGTTCCTTCATTTACGTTGGCAATGAATACCCCCTTGAGCACATCCAATCCCTCTTGCTCAGCCAAAGCTGCTGACACATCCACAATATTAATTCCCAGAAGAGGTCGCTGAACAGTTCCAAAATCTTTGAGATCATAGATCACTTTCTTGACTAGAGAAGCTGGGACTGCAAATGAATAGCCCGCAAACGCACCAGTGGGGGAGGCTATAGCAGTATTAATTCCAACGAGTTCTCCCTTTAGATTAACCAGAGCACCTCCACTATTTCCGGGATTGACAGCAGCATCTGTTTGGATAAATGCTTCTATCCTAGTTCTGCTGCCTTCTCTCGCGAGAATATTGATGTTCCGTGCTTTAGCGCTAACAATTCCTGCTGTGACTGTTGATCTGAAATCAAAAGGATTGCCTATTGCCAAGACCCATTCTCCGATCTGAATATTCTCAGAATCACCAAAACTCACTGAGGGTAGATTTTGAGCATCAACTTTTAAAAGAGCCAAGTCAGTATCCGGATCAACTCCTATAATCTCTGCTGAATAAGTACTGTTATCGTTTAGCAGCACTTCAATTTCAGTTGCTCCGTCTACTACATGATTGTTGGTAGCGATGTATCCATCAGAAGTGATGATTACGCCAGATCCAGCTCCCATACTAGATCCTCCATTACCCCGATCATACCTCTCGCCAAAGTAGTCACGAAAAAAATCTTCCATTGGGTTGTGCGCTGCAGAACCACGTTGAGCATTGTACTTAGTACGAATATGCACCACGCCTGGAGTTGCTGATTTAGCAGCATATACGAAATTCAATCCTCGAGGAACAACAAAATCCGTCGTGTCAAAAACGTAATTCGTGAAACTGACCGGATTTTCGTTACCCTGTTGGGCAACAGGAATTATAATACTTTGATCAGTGAATGTGGCAAAAACTCCTAAAGCAATAGCTCCTCCTAAGAAAGAGGAAACAATCATTGCGAAATATAATTTTCTAGTACTCATGAGAGATTGATAATTTTCAGTGTGATGAAATCTTACTACGTTCTGACTTAACGAGGGAAGAATATTTATGATACTCCAGCTTAACAATTATTAACAAAGAAAGTCTTGGCAGTGATGCCAAGACTTTCTTCTACTGACCTAATTATTTAATCGCTATGGTCTTTTTAGCTTCCTTTTTTTCGTCTTTCGGAATTTCCAATCTCAGAATTCCATCTTTATATTCTGCGCTGATATTATCAGTATTGACATTGTCTGGCAGATAGAAAGATCTGGAGAAAGAGCCATAGTGACTTTCTACACTTTTGAAGTTTCTTGTTGACTTATTATCCTCTTCAAATTTACGTTCACCGCTTACTGTCAATTGATCGTTTTTGAGCTCGATGTTTATGTCGCTTTTCTTGATTCCTGGTAAATGGAATTCCAATTCAAAAGACTTTTCGGTTTCGGCTAGGTCTACTTTTGGAGAATAGCTATTCGCTACTTTCCCTCCATAGAAATCATCATTGAAAAATTTGTCAACGAAGTTGCTGAATGTTACTGGTTTGTATCCGTTAGGATTATACTTAATAAGTGTCATGTTTGTAAAGTTTTAGTGTTGAACATCAAATACGGAATAGCCATATTCGAATTCTGTGCCAGCAGATATTATAATCTGTTTTAATGCCATTATGTCTTCTTTATTCTAAACTTATGTGAATAAAGTGCCATTATGTCTTCTTTTTGTTAGAATAATACAAACTCTAACTTCCCGAAAATTTTTAATACAAAGGCGTTGGAGAATTTCAACTAGCCGTATACATTTGCAATCCTTTTTAAGGAACATTCCTCTTTAGCTCAGCTGGTTAGAGCATCTGACTGTTAATCAGAGGGTCCTTGGTTCGAGCCCAAGAAGAGGAGCGTTAGAAACCCGACTGAAAACAGTCGGGTTTTTTTGTACCTTCTTAACTAGAGGGTTTTCACAACTTTCATTGAAGAATAGATAAATTAGTTTGGGAAGAGCTTAAGCGGGAGAAATGGGCGGGAAGACTGAATTCTTACTTAGAAAGTATCTAACAATTAGATGTTAACACTCCCGTCTGTATTTAAACTAAAAAAAGCCTCTCTACGTAATGTAAAGAGGCTTTAATGCAGAGAAGGAGGGATTCGAACCCCCGGTACCTCGCGGTACAACGGTTTTCAAGACCGTCGCGATCGACCACTCTGCCACTTCTCTGTGTTGTGATCTTTCCCTAATTGGATCGCAAAAATAGATTTTCTGACGAATTAGACCAACAACTGTGGACTATTTATTTTCAGAATGTTCAGACTCAACCTGAAGTCCGGATGTCGCTCTTGATACGCTCGCATTAAATTCAAAGCCCAATAGGAGAACAAAAGACATCATCCACTGCCAAATCATAAGTGCTATGATGGCTCCAATGGAGCCATAGACCTTGTTATATGTGCCGAAATTAGCAACATAAAATGAGAATCCTAGGGAAACTAAAATACAAATAACAGTAGCGAATATTGACCCAAATGAAAAGAATCGCCACTTATCATGAATAGCTGGACCCCAAAAGTAGATAGAAGCAATAGCCAAGTAAAAGACGATGAAGACTACCAAGATTCTTAAAAAAGTAATGCTGTAGTATAAATAGTCCTCGGATAGAATTCCAATATCTAAGAACCAGTCAACGACTATCTGTCCCACGATTAGAAAAAGTATTCCTAACAATAGCGCGAAAGCTAGCAACAAAGTAAGTAGCAACGCAATAAATCGAGTCTTAATAAAACTCCGATTGTCCACCGTTTTATAGCTCATGTTAAAAGTGAGCATCAAGGAGTTTACCCCATTTGTTGCAAGAAAGAGGGCAAATAAGACACCAAATGAAATGAGTCCTTGACGCTGAATAGCAATAGTATCGAATATAGTCTCTGCAGTGACTTGAAAGACGGTTTCTGGCAATACATCCTGTAAGAAATGTAATATCTCCCCCTGACTAATTGATGGAATATAGTCGTGAACGAATGGTATCAAAGCGAATAAAAATATTACCGCAGGGAAGATAGAAAGCGTAAAATTGAACGCTACACCATAGGCTTTCTCCCAAAGTTGGTTATCTCCAACTTTATCAATAAAGATCAATAAAACCGTATGTAGGTTGCTTTGACCTTTTGCCATTGGTACACTTTTCAGAAACTTCGTCATATTGACGTACCAATTGGAGTATCTGAGGTGTTTATGAAGTGTCCTTCTGTGCCTCACGTGAAATGCGGTTGTAGTAATTGGTCCATGACTTTTGGTAACCTGACAGGTCTTCCAGTTTTCATATTCATGAAAACTAGTTCGGTCTGACCAGTATTGATTCGACTTCCCTCCTGATTGGTAACCTCATAGTTAAACTTAATTCGCGCCCTTGGCCTTTCTGGAATAGTTACAGATACGGTGAGTAAGTCATCGTATTTGGCCGGTTGATGATAATTCACATTGAGTGAAAGTACAGGCATACCAACCCCCATGTCTTCCAATTTTTTATAAGGAAAGCCTAAATTCCGAAAAGCTTCCACCCGCGCTACTTCGTAATACGTAGCGTAATTGCCATAGTAAACAAATCCCATCTGATCAGTCTCCGCGTAGCGAACTCTTATCTGTACCTCAGTTTGATACATCAGCGATAGATTTTGTTTTCATTGAGGACCGTGTGCAATGCGCGCGCATTTTTATTGTGTTCGATGAGCGTATTGGCAAATGTGTGATATCCCGAGAAATCCGCCTTTGCACAAAAGTACAAGTATCGATGCTCTTCTGCATTCAATACAGCTTCTACCGCTGCTATTGAAGGCATATTGATTGGGCCGGGAGGAAGTCCTAAGTATTTGTAAGTATTATAAGGGGAGTCAAATTCCATGTCTTTATTCAGGATTCTTCTGAGTTCAAAGTTATTCATAGCGAACTTAAGTGTTGGGTCAGCTTGAAATTTATAGCCCTTAGCCAATCTATTAATATATACACCTGCTATCCTTGGGGCTTCAGACATCATATTGGTTTCTGCATCTACTATAGATGCCATGGTAACAACTTCAGCCGGCGTTAAGCCTTTTGATTCAGCTTTACTAATTCTCTCCTGAGTCCAGAATTTATCATATTCCTTTTTCATCCGATCCAAGAGTTTCTCGGGAGAAATAGTCCAATACACTTCGTAAGTGTTTGGAAGAAACATGGAGATGAAAGTCTCAGCGGTGAATCCATAACTCTTAGCGATAGAGTCTGACAGTAGGTAAGGAGCCATCTTAGCTGAATCCATTTGTAAGGTAACAGTGAGCTTCTCGGCAAGCTCATCAATTTTTCTTACGCTATTGAAAGTGATTTGGACTGGCGACTGATTACCAGATCGAAGCAGATTGATTGCTTCGCTATTACTCATATTACTCTTGAGAAGATACATTCCGGGCTTGATTCGCTCATGATAGCCCTTGGCTTTCGAAAGAAAACTAAAAGAGACCAAATCATTCACTATCCGCTCTTCATAAAGCTTGTTTTGCAAGGTCTTGAAATCCGTTCCATTTGGGATGGCAAACAACCTGTCTTCCTGATCAATAAGAATATTGTCTGTATAGAGTACCTGGTAAGTATAAAAAGCAAACGATGATAACATCACAGAGAATACTATCATGAAGGCTGCTATGATTTGCTTTTTTTTCATTTCCGGTTTTCAATCAATTTGATGGCAAAAATAATCGAAGCGCGGGTACAACATTGATGCTATTTCTGAATTTAAAGTTGATCAGAACACTAAAGCGGACAAGATTTGCAATTCACGAACCGATTATGCTTGTATTTATTTTAATAGAGACTTCATTGCAAACCTAAGAAACTAAAATAGGTTTCAGTGTTCGAAAGTCTGATTACCATTTTTGATTTATTCCATAGATCTTTTGGTTGTTTCTTTGAGATGTGGATCCGTTAGATTTATGCCTTCAATTTGTAAACTTGAGTTAATTGAATTGCAAAGTATACCTA
>CAYGPP010000033.1:0-29367 GCA_964351885.1 uncultured Marinoscillum sp. | reverse complement strand
TCTTCTTGACCTTTGAATAATTTTATCTGCTGAGAAGATTCCAGATCGATTACCGTTCGTGAATGTTCTACTGGCTCCTTTACCTCACGCTTGCGTTCAATTGGCTTGATTTCCTGAACTCCACCGAAACCAGTAGCGATCACAGTCACTCTAATATTCTCTCCGAGATCTTCATCAATACCGTGACCGAAGATGACGTCTGCATCATCTCCAGCAAATTCTTGCATGTAATCGGTGATATCTGCCAACTCATCCATTTGTAATTCAGCATCCGGACCAGACATGATCGATAGCAAGATCTTATCCGCACCATCTACATTCTGATTGTTCAGCAATGGCGAATTCAACGCTTCTTCTGCCGCTCTTCTGGCTCTGTTTTCACCATGAGTCACCGCAGAGCCCATGACCGCCGCACCCGCGTCTTTCATCACCGTTTTGACATCCTCAAAATCGACATTTACATAGCCTGGGACGGTGATAATCTCCGCTATTCCTTTGGCCGCAGTGGTCAATACATTGTCTGCCTGACCGAATGCCTCACGTATTGGAAGATTTCCAAAAATCTCACGAAGTTTATCATTCAAAATCACCAGTACTGTATCGCAATTAGCCTTCAGCTCAGAGATTCCATCATTAGCTGCTCTGATCTTCTTTCTCCCCTCAAACAAGAAAGGAGCTGTAACGATTCCTACTGTCAGGATATCCATCTCCTTTGCTATCTGTGCAATCACTGGTGCAGCACCTGTTCCCGTACCACCGCCCATTCCGGCAGTTATAAAGACCATTCTAGTGTTTTGAGAGAGCATCTCTCTTATATCATCCTTAGATTCCAAAGCAGCGTTCTTTCCTTTGTCAGGGTTTGCGCCAGCACCTAAGCCTTCGGTCAGGGTTACCCCTAATTGTAACTTATTAGGCACTGGACTGCTCTCCAACGCTTGAATATCTGTGTTACATACCACAAATTCTACATCCTTGATCCCAAGGTTATACATGTGGTTTACTGCATTGCTGCCTCCACCGCCTACTCCTATCACCTTGATGATAGATTTGTGGTGAGTAGGCATATCAAATTGATACATATTATCTGCCATGACGTTTGGTTTTTTATGTGTCTAAATTTTTTATATCTATTAATTAATAATCTTTTTGATCGTCTATATCATCGATCAAGAGTCCTTTGGTTTTCTCCAAAATGCTTTGGAAAAACTTCGCTCCTTGCTTCGAGCGAGATTTGACAGGTCCCTTCACGCTTGCTCGCTGGTTGTACTGATCCTCACGAATGTCCAATGCTCTAAAGCCTGTCAATACCAATCCTACAGAAGTAGCGTACATTGGGCTTTTCATGGCCTCTAGCTTGCTCTTGCCGAGATGCTCATTTGGATAGCCAATACGTGCATCCAAACCAGTCATGTATTCAAACAACTGCTGTAAGTTGGTCAGCTGCGATCCTCCACCAGTTACCACAATACCTGCTGCCAGTTTCTTGTGATATCCAGAAGTGATGATCTCAGTGTGAACCATCTCAATAATCTCTTGCATTCTTGCCTCAATGACGCAAGCCAAGTTCTTCAATGAAATCTCCTTTGGAGGTCTATTTCTCAAACCAGGAATCGAGACAATCTCATTTGGGTTGGCTTCCTCAGAAATTGCTCTACCGAATTTGGTCTTCAATAATTCCGCTTGATGATCCATCACCATACATCCCTGCTTAATATCAGATGTGATAATGTTGCCACCAAATGGAATGACAGCTGTGTGGCGAATGATATTGTCATAAAACACAGCAATATCTGTGGTACCACCACCTATGTCCACTAGACAAACCCCAGCTTCTTTTTCTTCATCGCTTAGCACTGCAAGACTTGAAGCCAATGGTTCAAGAATCAAATTCTCGATATCCAATCCCGCACGTTTAACGCACTTGTTAATATTACTAATCGCGTTAGTCTGTGCTGTGATGATATGGAAGTCAGCTTCCATCTTCACACCTGACATCCCTACAGGATCTTTGATTCCATCCTCATAGTCGATGATGTAATCCTGTGGCATCACATGAATGATCTCACTCCCCGGAGGAATCACGATGCGATACATATCATTATTCAGTCGATTGACATCTTCTACAGTGATCTCATCATGACTATCACGAGTGATAGACCCATGGTGTATGGCACTCTTGATATGCTGACCAGCAATACCCACATTGACTACTCTGATGTCAATGCCTGATTGCTCGCTTGCCTCAGCAACCGCTTTTTCAATAGCATTTACAGTTTTGTCAATGTTGGTGACGATTCCGCGGATCACTCCATCAGAAACGGCCTTACCCATACCCAGCACTTCGAGTTTTCCGTACTCATTTTTGCGCCCGACAATCACACAAATCTTTGTGGTTCCAATGTCGAGTCCTACGATAATTTTGTCTTCCATCTTATTAAGCAGTTAAATTGTTGATTCTGATCACCATAGACTCGCTCGCCACTTCTGATCCTGCACATGACTGTAGGGTTAGAGTGGATTTCATTGCACTATGGATTTCAGCTATTTTCATTCACAGACGATCTGATTTTCGAATTTTAGATTTACCAGACTGTAGGTGTTCCACCCTTTGTTTGGTAATATTTCCTTGTAAAAAACTTTCAGTTTTTTGAATTTCGTTTCCAAGTCATTTGGCATCCCAAAGACGACTCGTTGCTTAGAGACTTGAGGCATGAGCGTCAATTCTCCATTCTTTTCGATTACAAATCCTGCAATTTGTGCATTCCAAAACTTATCCGCTCTGATGAAATTGAGCATTTCTAAAATTTCAGTTCCATAATCCGTCTCAGTAATGTTTTTCTCCCAGCTAAATGAGCGCTCCAATTCGATCAGCGGTACACGAGCCGTGTGTCTAGTAGAAACTGGTAAGATGAAGCCTTCATCATCAATGTATTGGTCTGGGCCAAATGGATTGAAGATTCGTGCGATAGGTTGGGCCTGCTTCACTTTCACGATCAGGTTGCCTTTTATATCTCTGAATACTTGCGCATCCTTTACAAATGGATTGGTCTCTATGCGACCTTCCAAAGTTTTTAAATCCAAATCTTTCACCGCAAGTCCCAATACATAATCAGTACTTTCTGCATTCAATAGATTCAATATCTCTATGTGATCTGTGAAGAAATTTCCATTCTGATCAAGGATATGAACCTTAATATCTTTGACCGGTTTTGCCGTGTTTTTCACACTCGTAAAACCGATAGTTGCTGCCAATGTCACCATCACAATCGAATAGAACAATATGTTTTTTATATCACGCTTCAATTTGGTGCTTGTTTAGATAGTAAGACTTCAACTTGGGTACCTGTGTATCTATATTGCCTGCACCAATGGTGCAAAGCAACTCTACGCTCTTAGTAGACAAAACAGCTTCTAGCTCATCCATGGTCGTGAGCGTCTTGTTTTCTTTATAGATCATGTCAAATACCATCTCGGAGGTCACTCCTTTAATAGGAGCTTCTCTTGCAGGATAGATATCCAATAAGATGATCTCATCTGCCAGCATCAGGCTTTCAGCAAAACCCTTTTGGAAATCTCTAGTACGACTGTATAGATGCGGCTGAAAAACGATTGTTAATTTTTTCCTTGGAAATAAGGCTTTGACAGATTTCAAAAATGCGGTAATCTCTGTTGGGTGATGGGCATAATCATCTATATAAGTGAACTTGTCATTTTTGATTACAAACTCAAATCTTCGTTTAACACCTCTATAGCTTTCAATACCCGCCTTGATGGACTCAGGAGTCATTCCAAGATCCAGAGCCAATGTAACCGCAGCTACACAGTTCTCAACATTGTGAAAACCTGGAACAGATAGCTTGAGGTCTTTAATAACCTGACTTCCGTGATAATTGAATATGAACGTACCACCAACTGCACGTAATGCTTTCGCCTGAATATCCCCCTTATCTATTCCATAGGTATAATAAAGGTTCTCTAGGTGCATGTTTATCTTCTCAGCAGCGGCGTAATGGATCAGGGTTTTTCCTTCTTCACCACCCAATTGAACAAATTGACCAAAGGCGTCCCTCATCTGATCTTCATCACCATAGATATCCAAGTGATCAGGATCTACTGAAGTCACAATAGTGTAATTAGGAGAAAGTCTTAAAAATGAGCGATCAAACTCATCTGCCTCTACTACTACTGGTGCATCCTCATTTCCTATAATCAGATTGGAATCATAATTGGTCATGATACCGCCAATAAAAGCAGAGCATCCCTTTTCCGACTGATGGAGCAAATGCGCAACCATGGAAGAAGTAGTAGTCTTGCCATGGGTTCCCGCTACGGCCACCGTATAATGATCTCGTGAAATCAATCCGAGTACCTCAGATCGTTTCTTAACGTCAAAACCTTTCTTATTGAAGAATCTTAGTTCCTCGTGCTTCTCTGGAATCGCCGGAGTGTAAACAATCAATGTCTTTTCCACGTCCATAAACTCGGATGGAATGTCCTTTTGATTATCCACATAATGGATCCAAATCCCCTCCTCTTCCAGCTTGGAAGAAAGCGGAGTTTGGATACGGTCATATCCACCAACCTTAACACCTCGCTGATTGAACCATCGTGCAATTGCGCTCATGCCAATCCCTCCGATACCAACAAAATATACGCTATGGATATCGTTCAGCTTCATGCGATGAGTTTTAGGATTTCATTAGCGATCATCTTTGGCGCATCTGGATGCGACATAGCCTTTATGTTTTGACTTAACGTCTCTTGCTTGTCTTTGTCCTCTATGAGTGCAAAAGTTGTGTCAAGCAACTGTGCTTCTCCATCTATATCTTTCACTAAGATGGCTGCATCTCTATCTACCAATGCCATTGCGTTGATGGTCTGGTGATCTTCCGCCACATTAGGACTTGGCACCAATATGCTCGGCTTTCCTGTGAGCATCAATTCTGCAATTGACAAAGCTCCAGCTCTAGAAATCACTACGTCTGCTACTGAATAGGCATAGTGCATCTCCCTCACAAAGTCACGCATTTCGATATTAGAAGCTTGCTCGTCAATGCGAGCTTTCATCTCTTCGAAATAGAATCCGCCTGTCTGCCAAATCACCTGATAATCAGATGAAGCCAAACGATCATAGCCAGCTAAAATAAATTCATTGATAGATCTTGCACCAAGGCTTCCTCCTACGATGAGAATGGTTTTTTTGCTCTTGTCTAAGTGGAAGAAATTGTAAGCTTCATGTTTTCTAGACTCTGGAAGAACGATTGTCTTGCGAACAGGATTTCCCGTAACTACCAGTTTATCCTTTGGGAAATACTTTTCCATTCCCCCATGAGCCACGCAAATCTTATCGACCCTATTGGCCAAAAGCTTATTGGTCAGACCTGCGTACGAGTTTTGCTCTTGAATTAGACACGGCACTTTTTTAGCGGAAGCCGCATAGAGCAATGGCCCACTTGCATATCCTCCCACACCAATTACTACATCAGGTTTGAAGTTACGTACCAAACTGAAAGCTTTGAACAAACTAACAATGAGCTTGATTGGGAACAGTAAATTTTGAACAGACATGCTTCTTTGTAAGCCGCTGATCCACAGCCCTACGATTGGATAGCCCGCCTCTGGCACTTTCTTCATCTCCATCCGACCTTGTGCTCCCACGAACATAATCTCGACCTCTTGCAACATATCTTCGAGAGATTGCGCAATAGAGATCGCTGGATAGATGTGCCCTCCGGTACCTCCTCCGCTGATCATGATCCTATATGGTCGTTTTGTTTCGATTACGCTGCTGCTTTAATTCGTTGCTTATTTCTAATCTTATTCGCTAAAGGCGAACCAATATCATCTATCTCTCCTCGGCTTACACTGAGGATAATTCCTAATGCTAATCCTGTAAAAAGCTGTGATGTACCTCCCATACTGATGAGTGGGAGTGGTAGCCCTGTGATTGGCCCGAGCCCAACGGCAACACCCATATTTACCATTGCTTGCATCACGAGTGCAAAGGACAATCCTGCGGATAACAATCCTCCATAAGCACGGTCACTCTCTGCGGCTGCTTTCATTCCTCGATAGAGCAATGCCAGATATAAGAACAACACGGTTCCTCCTCCTATCAAACCATATTCCTCTAGCACAATGGCAAAGACAAAATCTGAATATGGGTGTGGGAGATAATTTCTTTGATCACTTTGCCCTGGACCTTTACCTGTGAGTCCTCCAGTAGCAATAGCGATGTAAGCCTGCTTGGCTTGGAAAGGTGTTTCGTCTTCATTAAAGAAACTCTCTACTCGACTAATCGCTGTACCAGATCGTTGACCAAAAGTCAGCGCTAGTCCCCCGGCGATTACCCCAATAATCATCAGCATCGCTAAGTAGCGAACTGGTACTCGACCAATAAAGAGCATGAGCATACAAGTACCGAAAAGCAGTATAGCTGTCGATACATTGGTCATGGCTATCAGTGCGCAGATCAAACCAATCCAAATCAACATCGGAATTATTGCTTTTTGAAAGTCCTCAATATCGTTTTGCCTTTTGGACAACATACTAGAAAGGGTGATGACTAACGCGAGCTTGGCTAAGTCGGAAGGCTGAAAAGCTTGATTGATGAATGGTATAGTGATCCAACGAGACGCTTCGTTGATGTTGTTACCAAACTGCCAAGTGAAAAGTAATAATGGGACAGCCAACCAAAGCGCAAAGCGCGACAGCTTTGCATAGTATCTATAATCTATCTTATGTGCCATCCACATGGCAAACAGACTCAGCATCACCAACGCAGAATGTTTGAAAAGATAATACTCGGTATCTCCTCCCATCATCTTGTAAGCAAGACTCCCGGTAGAACTATACACTACCAGAATACTCAACATGGAGAGCACAAACACGATGAACCAAATTACTGGATCACCTTTCAAATTTTTGTATGCCCAATCTTTGATCATGTTCATACTATTATCTTTTTAGATGCCTTTAATTCATTTATTGAAGCTTTGAACTGATCGCCTCTATCTTCATAATTTTTGAACAAATCGAAACTTGCACAGGCTGGAGATAGTAAAATCACATCTCCGGATTCTGCTGAATTTTTTGCTAGTTTAACCGCCTCTTTAATGTCCGTAGTTGCTGAAATGTCTTGAATCATTCCACCAAAATGCTTACGCAACTTGCTATTGTCTATGCCTAGGCAAATCAGGTGCTTGACTTTGGTTTTGACCAATTCGTCCAGTTGACTATAGTCGTTGCCCTTGTCTGTCCCTCCGGCAATCCAGATGATATTCCCTTTAATTCCATCTAAGGCATAGAAGACAGAGTCTACATTGGTAGCCTTAGAATCGTTAATGAATTTCACTCCATCCAACTCTCCACAAGGCTCCAGTCGATGAGGAGCATTGATGAAGGTCTTGAGGCCTTTGAGAATGGTCTCCATTGGAATTTTCAAATTGAGCGCACTCATCACAGCAGCCATGGAATTGGTCATGTTGTGCTTTCCTATCAATGAAATCTCTGACACTGGCACTTTGTGCTTTTTGCCTACTTCTTTATATCTGTAATCGAAGATTATATGATCATCGCTTAAGTATGCGTTCCACTTGGGATTGTTGGAAGTAGAAATCGCGAAAAGACACGCTTCAATTTTCCGTTTAGCTATTTCTTCTGTTATCGGTTGGCTATCCGCACAATAAACGAATGCTTCTTGACTTGATAGGTTCTGTGTGATTTTGAACTTAGAAGCAACGTATTTCCTAAAATCGTTATCGTATCGATCTAAATGATCTGGTGTAATATTGAGCAATACAGCCACATCTGGTTTGAACTTGACAATTCCATCCAGTTGGAAACTACTCACCTCCACCACATAATAATCGTAACCCCCTTCAGCCACTAACTTCGCTAAACTGATCCCGATGTTCCCGCCAAGGGCAACTTTCAAACCTGCAGTCTTAAGTAGATGATGCGTGAGCAACGTGGTGGTGGTCTTACCATTAGTCCCCGTAATCGCGATCACTTTTGCTTCGGAAGGCAAGTAGCGGTATGCAAACTCTATCTCAGATAATACTGGCGTACCCATAGCCAATAATTCTACTATCAAAGGTGCCCTATCTGGAATTCCCGGGCTTTTGATAACCTCGCTTGCGACTTTGATGCGACTTACTGTATGACCTCCTTCTTCGTAATCAATACCATGTGAGTCGAGCATAGCTTTCCTGTCGTCTGAGATGCTGCCCGCATCAGACAAGAAAACCTCGTAACCGTGCTTTAGCCCAAGTATGGCTGCACCGATTCCGCTTTCTCCAGCTCCTAATATGGCTATTGATTTTTTCATTAAATGTCTTTAGCGAGTCTTGCTTTCTTTTCAATTATTTGATCACAGCACAATCCATAAAGCGACACCAACTCATATCCCTTTTTAGCTGTATCTGTAATGGCTCGAATTCTTTGTTTTGTGTTTGCTTGATCTAATCGATCCATTAGGAAAATGAGTTCATCCATTTCCTCTTCCATCTTGTCAAGGTTGGAATAGAATGACTGCTCTCCCTTAGCTGAAAGAACCTTCTTAAGTAACGCATCAATCTTCTTGGAGCTACGAATGGTAGCCGTAGAAAAAGTCAATAGGTTACCTCCAGGTAGTAATTCAGCAAGATTAGAAGCCTTTAGCTGAAATTTCTCATTAAGGTGCGTTAGTTGTTCAAGAGTCATATTCGATTATCTAAGTTTAAGCGTTGCAAGTGTGAGAATGGCGAGCAGAATTCCTGAAGTCCAAAACCGTGTGACGATCTTGGCTTCATGCCAACCTTTCTTTTGATAGTGATGATGTAGTGGAGACATCAGGAAAACACGTCTTCCTTCTCCATATTTTTTTCGAGAGTATTTGAAATACGATACTTGGATGATTACCGATAGGTTCTCGATAAGGAACACCCCACAGAGGATCGGAATCAACAATTCCTTACGAATGACCAATGCCAAAACGGCGATGATTCCGCCAATAGCCAGACTACCTGTATCGCCCATAAAGACTTGGGCAGGATATGAATTGTACCAAAGGAAGCCAATACACGCCCCGACAAGTGCTGTACCGAATATTACCAATTCTCCCGCATTAGGGATAAATGCTATGTTCAGATACTCGGCAAATACGGCATTACCAGAGAGGTAAGCCAAGACAGCCAATGTCAAACCTATGATTGCTGAAGTACCTGCCGCCAATCCGTCCAACCCATCAGTGATGTTTGCACCGTTAGAAACTGCCGTAACTATGAAAATCACAATGAGAACATAAATGATCCATGTATAGTCAGACAAGAAATCCGGCAATAACCAGCTATACTGAAATTCATTATCCTTAAAGAATGGGATCGTAGTGACAATAGATTCTGAATCTTCAATGCCCAGTCCGCTTACCTCTGGAAGAACTACATCTGGATGCATGACCATCACCAAGCCTACTATTAGACCTATACCTACTTGACCCAAGACTTTGAAGTTACCCTTCAGTCCGTCTTTGTTCTTTTTTTTGATTTTCAGATAGTCATCGGTAAACCCAATAAGTCCCATCCAAACGGCTGTGATCAGCAAAAGCTGCACATACACATTTCCGATATCAGCAAATAACAATGTAGGTATGATGATGGCAGAGATAATGATGATTCCTCCCATGGTAGGAGTTCCTTGCTTTTCCATCTGTCCATCCAGACCCAAGTCACGGATAGATTCTCCAGCTTGGTAGTTGCGAAGCACATTGATGAGTCGCTTGCCAAATACTACCGTAATCAACAACGAAATGACGGCAGCCATACCCGCTCTGAATGAGATATAGCGAAATACGCCAGCCCCCATCAGGTCAAATTGCTTGTCTAAAAAGTCGAATAAGTAGTATAACATCCTTTTATTAAATTGAAAGTTGACCGTTGAAAGTTGCAAGTGATCTTTTCTCTGATCCGCAATCTGACATTATCAATTCTCCCTTTTTCATTATCAATAATTATTTAGCATTTCGTTTAATATCTCTTTATCATCAAAGTGACTTCTCACTCCTTTAATTTCTTGGTAAGTCTCATGACCTTTGCCTGCAACCAAAATGATATCCATTTCTTCCGCCAGATTGCATGCAGTGCGAATCGCCTCTTTCCTATCCTGGATAATCATGGTATTGCGCTGAGCTACTTTTGGGATACCCACCATCATCTCCTTTAAAATCACCGCTGGATCTTCGTCCCTTGGATTGTCTGAAGTGAGTATGATCTTGTTACTGTATTCCGCAGCTATACGCGCCATTTCTGGACGTTTGGTCTTATCCCTATTTCCTCCACAACCGACAACTGTTATTACCTTCTCTTGACGGGTTCTAAGATTATCAATGGTCTTCAATACGTTATCCAATGCATCAGGCGTATGAGCATAATCCACGATGGCCAACACTTTACTAGGATTCAAGACCAATTCGAATCTACCTCTAGCACCTTCTATTTGTGAAAGCGCCGTGAGCACCTCATTCTTATCTTCTTCCAATAGTACTGCCGTAGCATAAACGGCCAACAAATTGTAAGCATTGAAATCACCTATCAGTCGGAACCAAGCATTGATTCCATCAATATCGAGCTCTAGTCCTTCCAAGGTATTATGAAGGACTTTAGCTCTAAAATCCGCCATAGACTTGACCGAATAGGTATTTTTATCAGCCTTGCAGTTTTGAAGCATCACCTGCCCACGCTTATCATCGACATTGACTAGAGCGAACGCATCATTTGGTAATCGATCAAACAAAATCTTCTTGGCCTTGATGTATGCGTCGAAGGTCTCGTGATAATCCAGATGATCATGGCTAATATTGGTAAACACGCCTCCCTTGAAAACTAAACCGCTCGTACGCTCTTGCACCAAAGCATGAGAACTGGCTTCCATGAAACAATGCGTACATCCTTGCTTCACCATTCCCACCAAAAGCTCGTTGAGTTGGAGGCTATCAGGAGTGGTATATTTGGTATCCAAAACCTCATCGTTGATCCTATTCTCAACAGTAGAGAGTAAGCCAACACTGTAACCCATCTTCTGGAAAAGTTGAAATAATAGCGTGGCTGTTGTGGTCTTCCCATTGGTGCCAGTCACTCCAACCAAACTCAATTTCTTGGAAGGATGATTGTAAAAATTGGCTGCCACGATACCCATCGCAGCAGCACTATTTTCCACCTGTATAAAAACTTTGGACGCATCCATTTCCGTTGGCAATTGCTCGCAAAGCACTGCAGTTGCTCCAGATTTGATAGTTTGTCCTATATAATCATGTCCGTCAGACTGTAGTCCCTTGATAGCAATGAAGAGTGTACCTTCCACGACCTTACGGGAATCAAAAGCAAGATTTGAAATTTCCACCTCTCGATTTCCGTGAATTTCAACCAGAGATACTCCGTACAATATGTCCTTGAGTAGTCTCATGATTTTAACTCCAATTTGATACTAGTCCCACGCAAGTATTTTGTGCCCGGCGTGATTGACTGGATCGCCACACGACCTCTGCCCTCAACTTTCACTTCTAAACCAGCATTCTCCAATAAGTAAATCGCATCGCGAAGTGTCATACCACGCACATCTGGAATTCGTTCAGCCTTTGCGGTGTTGTCCTCCCAATAAATGGAATGATTAACGACATCTGTGGTCACCCAATCCGCGTCTATGTCTGTATGATTCGATATTCCCAGCTCATTGGAGATGAGTGATAACTCATCATATTTCCCTGATCTGATTACTGGAAATACTCCCGCAAACTGTAGCGTATTATCCGGTAACTCTTTATGTAGCTCCGTTTCGATCGCATAGATTTTATCCGCTATTTCTTTAAAAACAGGAGCAGCCACATCACTACCATAGATCTGATATCCCTTCGGATCATCAATCACCACAATGCAGCTATACTTCGGATTGTCCGCAGGAAAGTAACCCGCAAAGGATGTGTAGTAAGCATTGGTATATCGACCGTTTTTTACCTTTTTAGCCGTACCTGTTTTACCAGCAATCTTATACTTCTCATTATGAATGTTATGGGCAGTACCTCTCTCTACTACACCTTCGAGCATAAGTCTTACATCACGAAGTGTACTCTTTGAGCAGATTTTCGAATTGAGCACCTTGGCATCATATTTCTCAATAATCTTATTCGCTTTCTTAACAGACTTCACAATCAAAGGCTGAATCATTTTTCCATTATTAGCTACCGCATTATAAAGTGTGAGCGTCTGCAATGGTGTCATCTTCAGCTCATAGCCATGAGAAATCCAAGGAAGCGAAATACCACTCCATGTACTATCTGTAGGATCTTTGATGTAAGGAACTCCCTCTCCAACCATCTGAAACCCAAGCGGCTTATCCAAACCAATACTTTTGATATAATCAGTATAGCGTGATGGGTTATCCCCAAAATGTTCGGTGATCAACTTGGCAGTACCAATATTGGAACTCTTCTCGAAAACCTCTTTTACTGTGAGCTTACCATAACCACCAGGCTTATGGTCGCGCATGGTTTCTGTGAAAAACTCCATTACACCATTCCCAGTATCTACAGAATCAGTCAACTGAATGTCGCTATCCTCTAGCAAAGCGATCATGCTTGCCAATTTGAAAGTAGAACCCGGTTCGCGTGCACCTTGGCTTCCCACAGCGTAGTTGTAGCGCTCGTAATAGTCGCCTTTGCTATTTCGACTCAAGTTGGAAATCGCCTTAATCTCTCCAGTCGATACTTCCATCAATACCACTGCACCGTAATCTGCTTGATGTCTCTGCAAAGCGGAGAGTAACGCTGATTCGGTAACGTCCTGAAGGTCAATATTGATGGTGGTCTGAATGTCATACCCGTCCTTTGGTCTAACTTCAGATCCGTCATAAACCGGCTTCCAGCCTCCTCCTGCCATTTTTTGCTTAAGTACTTCGCCATTCTGACCAGCCAGTTGACGGTTGAAACTATACTCCAACCCTACTACACCGCGGTTGTCAGAATTGACTGTACCGATAGTACGATACCCCAAATGCGAAAAAGGCAGATACCTAGTTTCCACCTTCTCGAAGATAATTCCGCCAGTAAGTCGCCCTTCCCTGAAGATTGGCCACTTCTCTATTTGCTTTTTGTCTTGGTACCCAACCTGTCTTCGGTTCAGTACCAGATACCTTCTACGATCTTGCCTCGCTCGATCTATTTTGCGCCGATATTGAAGAGGCGTGAGATCTCCATAGTAATCTGATAGTAAATAACAGAGGGAATCAATGTTGGCATTGTAGAGTGCCTTGTCCGGTAAGTGCGGATCGAACGCAACCTGATAAAATGGTAGAGATGTAGCCAAAAGACTTCCATCATCAGCATAGATGCTACCTCTGGTAGCGTTGACTTTCATTACTTGGAGTCCCATGGTCTCAGCATAGCCTCTCCACTTCTCCCCTTCGGCATACTGAACAGTGAAAATGCGAAAAAGTATCCCTGCAGAAAACAAGAACACTAAGATGAATGCGATTCTTACACGCAGCAATATGTCTCTCTTGATACTCATTCTTTCTGGATGACTATTTTGTAGGGAGAACTTGCGCTTTCTGACAATCCTAGGGCTTTAGCCTTTTTGGCTACTTCGGATTGTTTGCTTTCATATTTGAAATCTGCCTTGAGCGTGGTAAAGTCAGCTCTTAGGTCTTCTACTTGAATCTCTAATCTTCCTATTGATCGAATCTTCTTCTCAGCGTGGTGACGGCTACCGATATAAACCACACATAGAAAGCAGCCGAATAATATCTGCGGCAAGAACCGCACATGAATAACTGAGGATATCGAGTCATCCACAGACAAAAACCTACCAATAGCCGAGAAGAAACTTCCTCGTTCTGATGATTTGGTTGGTATTTTGAATGTATTAGTTGCCATCTATTTTGTTTGGTCTTCGACCCTTTTTGCTATTCTTAATTTTGCGCTTCTCGCGCGGTTATTCTTTTCTAATTCTTCCTCATCAGCAATAATTGGCTTTCTCGTGATTGGCTCAAATGGTCTGATCACATTACCATAAAAGTCCTGCTGAACTTTCCCTTTTAGATTTCCGGTATTGATAAAATTTTTCACCGGACGATCTTCCAAGGAATGGTAACTCATCACCACCAACTTCCCACCAGGCTTAATTACTTCCTCAGTTTGCTCCAGGAATTCTCTAAGCGCACCCATCTCATCGTTAACCTCGATTCTAATGGCCTGAAAAAGCTGCGCCAAATATTTCATTTCCCTACCTCGCGGCGCAACCTTCATTGCTGCATCCTTGAGCTCTTCATTTCTTTGGAGCGTCTTTTGTCCTCTGGCTCTTACGATCGCAGCAGCAAGGGTGCGGGCATTTTTGATTTCACCATAAGCACTCAAAATGTGAATAAGGTCATCTTGTGCATAGTCATTGACTATGTCTTTGGCACTTATACTTGCCGCCTGATCCATTCGCATGTCGAGTTCTCCATCAAAGCGAGTAGAGAAACCACGACTACCTTCGTTGATTTGATGAGATGAGACTCCCAAATCAGCAAGAATGCCATCAACCTGCTTCACTCCGTAAAACCTAAGGTGCCTTTTAAGGTGCCTGAAATTGGATTCAATAAATGTGAAAGAACTTTCTTTCCGAAATTCTTCGGAATTGGCTTTAGCATCAGCATCCTGATCAAAAGCATAGAGCATCCCGTTATCCAGTTTGCTAATAATTTCTTTAGAATGCCCTCCTCCACCAAAGGTGACATCTACATATATCCCAGCTGGTGTGATATCGAGTGCATCTATGCACTGACTCAACATCACTGGTGTATGGTAGGTACTCATTACTCTGACAGAAATTTCTGCGCGAGCGCTGAATACTCTAAAGGATCTTCTATTTGTTCATCCCCAAGCAATTGAGGATTCCATATTTCTATTTGATTGCCCATTCCTATAAGGATTGCTTCCTTTTCTATTTCGGCATGTGCGAGAGCTGATTTGGGTAACAAGATCCTTCCAGAATTATCCAGATCTACTTGGGTGATCCTTTTAAAGAAGTTGCGTTTAAATTTTCTTTTCTCAGGATCGAACTCACTGAGCGCACTGATCTTGGCATGTATCTTTTTGTATTCTAACATCGGATACAGGATCAAATTTGACTCAAATCCTTTTTGGATAATGAGTTCGTGCGTAGAAACTTCGGGCAGGCTTGCTTTAAACTTTGCAGGTAAAACTAACCTGCCCTTAGTATCTAATTTGCACTCATACTCGCTTGTAAAAAAAGCCATGTTTGAGTAAGCTCTGCTCTCACAGAGCTTGAAAAATATAAACCACCACTTCAAAAGTAAGGAAATAAATGGTAAATCCAACCACAACCTCCCACATTGCTCCACTTTTCATAAAAAAGTTCATTTAAGACTCAAATCAATGATTTCAAGAAGAATAAGGCGATTCAGGGAAGCGTAATTACTTAACTCATTGAGTGATAGATACTCAAATCAGGTTAATTCAATGAATATATAGGCCAATTAGCACTAAAAAGTAAGATGGTGGGAGGCAGTGGTAGGTTTGGAAAACTTTATTGAAAAAAAATTATCAGATGGGAGAAAGTATAGATACTAACGCTATATGTCATAACAGGTAATGGAGTATCTGCAGCTTTTCTTTCATTAATTAACGTACGAGATTGAGCATTTGAAGGATTCATGGTATTGTGAAAAGCTAAAATGAAGTAACCTCTCCTAAATAACTACCATAAAAGATTTTGTTAATGAAAGTAATTACGATGTACCCCTATGGATCAGATAGGTATCTAAAATGATTTGACGGAAGTCGATTGGTTTGAAGTCATCTCCATCACGCATTTCTATTTCCTCTATTAGCAATTGAGCAGACATCTCTCCTATCTCATAGCCAGGCTGATGGATAGTGCTCAAGGGAGGATGTGATACTTGAGCGATCTGGGAATCACTAAACCCTACAATTCTAACCTGATCCGGTATAGAAACCTTTTTGTCATGAGCAGCTCTAATTACTCCTGCTCCAACTTGATCTGTAACTGCAAATATGCCATCAGGTGGGTTTTCAAGACTTAAAAGCTCTTTCCCAAATTCATACCCCTCTTCAAATACTACCTTCTTACATTCGATTACTAAGGTTGGATCAAAATCAATTCCATTATACTTAAGTGCTTGTTTATAGCCTTCAAACCTAGCAAGAGCATTGAGCGGCCCTTTAGGTCCACGTATATGAGCTATCCTTTTACAACCTTGTATTATCAAATGCTCCGTGGCAGTATATGCACCTTGCTTGTCATCAATGGTCACTTTGTTGCACTTAAATCCCGTAGCTACCTTATCAAACATCACCACAGGTATATCAAACTCTTTGAAGACATTGAAGTGCTTAGTATTAGTGGTTTCATTAGAAAGTGAAACTAATATGCCATCCACTTTATTGACAAATAACAAGTTGGCTTGTTTCTCTTCGCGCTCTAGCGAATTGTTAGACAAAGTGATCAAAATCCTATACCCATGATTTTCGGCATAGTTCATTACACCAGAGATAACATTGGAAAAAAAATAATGAACTATCTCTGGGATGATCAACCCGATGGTATATGATCGACTCCCTCGAAGGGCCAAAGCCTGAGTATTGGGCTGATACTTCATTTTCTCGGCAAGCTTCTTCACCGCTTTTTTGGTGTCCGCACTAATATCTGGATAGTCTTTCAGCGCTTTTGAAACCGTAGTAACCGTAATGCCAAGTTTTTGAGCGATATCCTTAAGCGTGACGCGTTGTTTACTCATTCTGCTAAAATGACAATTAATAAGTAATTCCAGCTATTGAAATTGCCATAATTATAGCAAAAGCAAGATTTTTTATTTAGAATCATTATAAATAGTAAAAATGATTTTTACGAAAAGGGTAACGTTATCGTTATCGTTAGCTCACAACGTCTTTGTAGCTTGGAAATGTGATTTACATAAGAATACATTGCAAAACAAATCATAAACTCAAAAAACGAGAAGTCATTTTTTAACTAATTAACATCTTATGAACACAAAAGAACTTAACAAAAACAAAGCACTAAAGAACTACCAAAAGTTCCTTTCCTTGGCGGCTCTGCTTTGCTCATTCACTTTTGCAAACGCACAGACGAGCATATCAGGAATAGTTTTAAATGAGGCATCAGAACCTTTACCCGGCGTAACTGTGATGATTGAAGGCTCTACGGAAGGAGCAATAACCAGTTTTGACGGTGAGTATTCCTTCTCAACAGATTTAACCGGAGAACGAAACCTATTAGCTTCTTTCGTGGGTTTTAGCACAGGATCCAAAACCATTTCATTAGGAAATGGTGACATCAGTATCAACTTTAATTTATTCGAAGATCTTATTGGTTTGGATGCAGTAGTTGTTACAGGAGTAATCAACCAGAAATCTAAGCTCGAATCTAGTGTTTCCATTTCTTCAATTGGAGCGAAGCAAATTGGGCAGTCTGTTTCTAGAACAACATCTGAAATTTTCAGAACTCTCCCTGGTTTCAAATCTGAATCTTCAGGTGGTGATGGTAATACAAATTTAACAGCACGTGGTATTCCTATTTCTGCTGGTGGATCAAGATATGTGCAACTACAAGAAGACGGATTACCTGTTATGCTCTATGGAGATATAGCATTTGGTACACAGGATCAGTTTTTACGTGCGGATAGAAACATCCAAAGAATTGAAGCTATCAGAGGAGGTTCTGCAGCTACTGCAACTAGTAATGGCCCAGGTGGTATCATCAATTTCATCTCCAAAACAGGACAAGAAGCAGGAGGTAGTGTGGGAACTACAGTGGGTGTCGATTATCAATCATACAGAACTGATTTTGAATATGGTGCTCCACTTGGTAATGATGTATCGTTTCACATTGGAGGTTTCTTCAGGGAAGGTGAAGGCCCAAGACGAGCGAACCACACTGTGAACAAAGGAGGGCAGATTAAAGCCAACCTAACTAAGAATTTTGAAAATGGTATTGCCACTGTTTTTTATAAAAATCTTAATGACAGAACTGCTGCTTACATGCCTATGCCAATAGAAGTATCTGGTACAAATGCAGATCCTACTTGGAGTTCTGTATCTGGATTTGATGCAGTGTCCAATGGACTCCAAACTCCTTATTTCCAACAAAATTTCGGATTAGGCCCTGATGGTAATGCGAGAAACGTCAATGTTAGTGACGGAATTCACTCTCAAAGTCAGGCATTTGGTGCTTCATTTGATTTCGATTTAGGCGATGGCTGGAACATCAAAAGCAATACAAGAATGGCTGTCAATGGCGGCAGATTTGTAGCACCGTTCACAGCTGAAGTTGGCCCGACGGCTGGAATTGTAAGCTCAATGGTAATAGCAAGCGGCGATACTACTGCAACTGGTGGAGCAATGCCATATACAATCAACAGAGTGTCTAGCGGTACAACTATCAATGATACGGATAATGGATTGGTACAAAGAATCCACTTATTCGATGTTGAGTTAGAAAACTTCAACAACCTAATGAGCGATTTCAAAGTAACTAAGTCTTTTGACGGTATCGATGTAACTGCTGGTGTTTTCAAAGCAAATCAAAACATAGAAGCATCATGGCTTTGGAATAGCTACTTGATGGAAGTAAAAGAAGATGCCGAGTTGTTAAACATCAATGCCAATGGTAGAGATATTACTGACCAAGGGTTAGTTGCTCAAGGTGTTCCTTTTTGGGGTGATTGCTGTACTGGTAAGTACAACACCAACTATGACGTGACAGCACCATATCTAAGTGTTGCGGCTGAAGCTTCTGAAAACCTAAATATAGACGCAAGTATTAGATATGATCTAGTTAGCGTATCTGGTCTCGTTACTCCAAGTCAGCAAGTAGCGAACTACGATGTGAATGGCAATGGGGTCATCGATGCTCCCGAACAAAGTGTATCTCGAGTAAATAACGCTAAAGCTGCCGTAGTTGATTATGACTACAATTATTTCTCTTACTCTATAGGAGCAAACCTTAAGTTATCAGAATCAAATGCAATTTTTGTTAGAGCCAGTCAAGGGCATGTAGGAAATGGTGAGCGCGCAACTTGGCACCAAGGTGGCCCTTACTTAGAGAACAAAGCGCCTAAAAATTCACTCTGGCAGGGAGAAGTTGGGTACAAGCAGAGACTCAAAAACGGAGCATTCTCTTCTACATTCTTCTACGCCACCACTAAAGAGGAAGCTGGCGTGGAGGCTACAACTCAAGCAGTGCTAAGTAATGATTATAAATCGCTTGGACTAGAACTAGAAGGAAGCTACAGAGTTTCAGGATTTGACCTAAGAGGTATGTTAACATGGGTAGATGCAGAGATTATCGATAATGATGGAAATAATAACATCGGAAATAATCCAAGAAGACAACCTGGGCTTACATATAGCCTATTACCTTCTTACTCTTTCAAAGGTGGACATGCCATCGGTGTGAGTTTAATTGGACAGACCAAATCATATGCCCAAGATGATAATTCTCTAGTCATGCCCGGATATGCATACATCAATGCATATGCCAATGTTGGTATTACTAAAAATCTGGTATTCTCTCTTAATGTGAACAACCTGACCAATACGATAGGCATCACTGAATCAGAAGAAGGATCTATCACTGAAGGACAAACGAACTACCTCAGAGCAAGATCTATCACTGGTAGATCAGTTGCTGCTAGCTTGTTCTTAAATTTCTAATTATATCCTCATAATTGGGAGGTGCAGAGAATTCTGCATCTCCCTTTATTCCAAATTTCATACCCCTTCTAATCTCAAAAATGAAAAATCAGATTCAACTAATTGCATATGCAGACCGATTTGGAAAAAAAGGAATAACTGCTATCCATGATTTTTTTGAATCAAAGCTTTCTGGCGTTTTTGGAGGTATCCATTTATTGCCGTTTTACTACCCGATTGATGGAGCAGATGCAGGATATGATCCTATAGATCACACCACAACAGATGACAAAATAGGTGAATGGTCAGATGTTAAAAACCTTTCAGGATTAGTTGAAATTACCGCCGACTTGATAGTCAATCACATATCAGGAGACTCTAAAGAATTTAATGATGTACTCAAGAATGGCTCACAGTCACCATATTTTAACCTATTCATCACTCGAGAAAAAGTATTTGGTGAGCAACCATCCTTAGAGCAGATTAAAAAAATATATCGACCTAGGCCTACATCTCCATTCACAGAAAAAACACTCGACACAGGCGAGACCTATAATTTCTGGACGACATTCACTAGCAACCAACTTGATATTAATGTTATCCACGAAAAAGGTCGAAAATATCTTGATAATATTCTTAATATTTTTAGTACCAATGGAATTAAAATGATTCGATTGGATGCCGCAGGTTATGCAATCAAAAAAGCTGGCACATCTTGTTTCATGTTGCCAGAGACCTATGACTTTATAGATAACATCACACAAGAGGCGCATAAAAAAGGCATAGAGGTCTTAGTAGAAATACATGGCCACCATAGTCTGCAAATAGACTTAAGCAAATGTGTAGATTATGTATACGATTTTGCATTGCCACCACTTGTGCTGCACACAATATATACTCAGTCTTCAGATGCACTAAAGAAATGGTTATCAATTAGCCCAAGAAATGCAGTAACTGTCCTTGATACCCATGATGGCATAGGTATAGTGGATGTCGCTAAGGAAGGTGACAAAAAAGGCATCCTCGAGGGAGAAGCTATAAACCAACTAGTGGAAAATATTCATATTTATTCCAATGGCACTAGCCGCAAGGCAACAGGTGCTGCAGCGTCAAATCTGGATTTGTATCAGGTCAACTGCACTTACTATGACGCACTGGGTCAAGATGATGAGCTATACTATATGGCACGAGCCATTCAATTTTTCTCCCCTGGCATACCACAGGTATACTATGCGGGATTTCTGGCAGCTGAAAACGATATGGACTTGTTGGAAAAAACACAAGTAGGTAGAGATATCAACAGACCCTATTTTTCATTTAGTCAGATAGGAGAGCGCTTCAATAAACCAGTTGTGAGCAAATTGATTAAATTAATGAAATTCAGAAACTCTCACCCATCATTTAGCGGAATTTTTAATCTTCAAGAAAGTACAGAAACTTTACTTTCCATTAAGTGGACTAACGACCCATATTGGTCACTATTGATTATCGATCTTGTGAATAGGCAAGTCGAAATCACTTTTGGTGATGGGCAAAAAAATTCAAAAATAATCTAACATGGGATTAGCATCAATGAAAAAATCTAAGCTGTCTTTTGGAGCAATATGGAACATGAATTTTGGATTCTTCGGAATCCAATTCAGTTTCGGTTTGCAACAAAGCAACATGAGTGCTATCTATAGCTATCTAGGTGCGGATGCAGAAAATCTTGCCATCCTTTGGCTTGCCGGTCCTATCACAGGACTTGTTGTCCAACCTATCATCGGAGCAATCAGCGATGGTACTTGGTCACCGAGGTTTGGTCGGAGAAAGCCATTTTTCTTGATTGGAGCTATCCTCGCCAGCGTTGCCTTGGTACTGATGCCTTTCTCTACTACCATATGGATGGCCGCCAGTTTACTTTGGATATTGGATGCTGCCAATAATATTGCTATGGAACCTTACCGAGCTTTCATCTCTGATAAACTTCCATCTGAACAGCATTCCTTGGGCTTTTTAATGCAGAGTTTCTTCACAGGTTTGGGTACAACCATGGCTAATTTTATGCCAGCTATTCTTGTCTCATTGGGGATACTAGCTCTGTCAGATAAGATGGGCAATGGTATCCCCGTATTTACGTATTGGGCATTCGGTATAGGAGCAATCGCATCCATTGGCACAGTTCTGTTTTCGGTACTTACTACCAGTGAGTATCCACCAACTCCCGAGGAGTTGGCTTTAATGAATCAAAAGAAAGCAGCAGGCAATCAAATTAAGAATACTTTAATAGAGATTGTAGAATCGATGAAAGAAATGCCAACCACCATGAAGCAACTCATACCTGTTCAGTTCTTTACATGGTTTGGTATGTTTTGTTACTGGCAGTATATCACCTTAGCCTTATCCCAGTCCCTTTATGGCACTACAGATCACACGTCAGATTCGTTTGCCTCTGCACAAATACTGACTGGTGAAATAAATGGGACGTACAATATCATTTGCTTTATGATAGCCTTCCTCTTGGTACCGCTTGCTCGAAAACTAGGAGCAAAGAATGTTCACTTCATGGCCCTGCTTTTTGGTGGAGCCGGACTATTGAGTATTCAATTGCTCAACGATACCTATGTGATGTTCAATATTATTAACCCTTTCACATTCAATAGTATAGGCATTACTCCTATATACATACTTTCATTTGGCCTTGGGCTTACCTGGGCATCAGCTATGGCTATGCCTTACAAGCTTCTAGTCGGAGCAATCCCTAAAGAAAAAACTGGTGTTTATATGGGTATATTCAATATGTTCATAGTCATACCCATGGCTATTCAGATTTTAATGATGCAATTTTTCCTTTATGATTTATTAGGTTCCAATCCTATCAATGTGATCATATTGGCTGGAATATCATTGATTTTAGGTGGCATTTTCTCTTTATTCATTAACGAACAAAAAGGATCGAATGAAGAAGTAACCATAGCTGAGTCTTAAATTGATCCAAACATGAAAACCCTGGTATTTGGTGAGATCTTGTGGGATATAATAGAAGGTACACCGCACCTTGGTGGAGCTCCTCTCAATTTCGCGGCACATTCGCAGCGGTTCGAGAATACGGCAACTATCATTTCCAATGTTGGTAAAGATGACCTTGGTGATCGAGCGATAGCTTTGGTGAAAGAACTAGAAATCAACACTTCCCATATACAGCGTTCGGAATTACCTACAGGGACTGTCCCTGTAGTTATTATCAACGGACAACCCAATTATGAGATAACAAAGGGAGTGGCCTTTGATAATATCAACAAGAAGCACTTCGGTGGACTCTTACTGGAGCATTTTGAACTCTTTTATTTTGGCACACTAATACAGCGACATGAAACCTCAGAATCGGCATTGCATTTCATCCTAGATCACATGCACTTTCGACATATTTTCTATGATGTTAATCTAAGAAGGGACTCATATACTCTAGATACCGTACTCTATTCACTATCTCATTGCACCATACTCAAAGTAAACGATGAAGAAGTAGATGTGCTCAGTGAAATGATATTTGGCAGTCGCCTAACTATTGAAAATTTTTGTACTCAAGTCTCAACTCAATTTTCTAAAGTAGAAGTAATTGTTGTGACTTTAGGCAAGTCCGGTAGCTCCATTTACGCCTCTGGAATCCTACATCAAATACCTACTTCCCCAATAAATGTGGTAGATACGGTTGGAGCAGGTGATGCCTTTAGCGCTGCTTTTGCTTCTACCTACCTCAATACCTCCGACCCAATTAAATCTGCTACTATTGCCAATAAGATCGGTGGATTTGTTGCATCCAGCAAAGGCCCAATTCCTGAGTATACTGAAGCCATTCACCAAGAAATCAATCGAACTCTAAAAGCCAGTTGATCGATGTATACTAAAGTATAACATTCTCCAGTTTTAAAACAGTTAACATCTTTTTTCTGCCCAATATCAAGTAGAAAGTGTTGGTGCTTTTTGCACTTATTCCTGAAATCAGTTTATCTTAAAGAAAAAATAAAACTGAAAAGATATGATACTAGGTGTTTCCGGATGGTTAGGTAAGAAAATTGGTATGAAAGAAAAGCATGTTCGAATAGCCTTTGTACTTGGCTTTTTACTTTTTGGGGTAGGTTTGGTCCTTTACCTCGTGCTTTGGTTAGTTAAGATATTGACCTAATACCCAAAATTGGGTGCTCTTTGACACGTTCAAATCACCCTTCATTTTTCTCAATAGGACAACCCTCACAATCAATTAAGCGTTCTGCTTTCCATGGGTATTCTCCTCTGGTTTGTTCTTCTTATTCTATGCTGGCCTATTGCCATCTTACTGCTTTTTCTCTATCCTATTATTTGGCTTCTCAGCCTCCCACTCCGAATTTTCGGCTTTGCCACCAGTGGCCTACTGGAATTTATCAAAGCCATATTCTTGTTACCTTCAAGGATATTAAGAGGTTGATAAACTTCGTCTAGCCTCAATCCCCCAAACCCAATTCAATGGAATTATATCTCCAAAAAGAAATCATTAGATCAGAGAAGCGCAGGTTAGAGGCGTTCATTGGGGTATTGATTCTTGGACTAATCATGGGGATTTCATTGGAATGTCTCAACTTATTTTTTGATCAAGAGAGCTTCAAGAATGTGCTATCCTTACCATTCCTAATGGCGACCAACATTCTGACTTTGTCATTTTTCCTTATCGCTCGCAGGTGGGTGTCTCGGGTAGCTAAGAAAGGAATGGAAATTTCCCGAGCTTACTATTGGTACACAGTAATCATCGAGATTACCATTCCATGCTCTTGGTTAATCATCGCTTCCATTATGGAAGAATCTGCAGCTATGCTCGATTCACCAGTTATTTTTCTGATGGTAATTCTCATCATTGTCTCTTCTCTTCACCTTAATTTCTGGCTAAGCTTTGCAATGGGTTCTGCAATGGGACTTTTTTTAGCAGTATTTACTTATTGGGTAATCAATAAATATCCAGTAGAATTCAACCTGCCTATTGCTACCTACTATGTGCGGTCCTTGATGTTTTTGATGGCTGGGGCTTGCGCTGGGTTAGTCGCTTATGAATTAAAGAAAAGACTCTCTAAAACCATTGGCGAAATGGCTGAAAAAGAGAATATCGAGGGTCTCTTCAATCAGCAAGTATCTAAGGAAATAGCAAATGTATTGCGCGAGCAAGAAGACTATACAGCTCGGCTTAATGCCACAATACTATTCCTAGATATCAGAGACTTCACCAAGAAAGTACAAGGGCTGTCGCCCGAAGAAGTGAATGCTTTTCAGAATGCTTTCTTTGGTCCAATTATGAATATTGTCACAGAAAGCAAAGGGGTGGTGAATCAGATTTTGGGTGATGGAATGATGGCTACTTTTGGTGCCCCTGTGACGGACAGCACGCACTACAATTGTGCTTGGACTGCCGTGACTGGCATACGTCAATTCTTGGTCGAATTCAGAAAGGAATTTCCAGAGCACGCCAACCTAGAGATTGGTATGGGCATGCATTGTGGAGAAGTGATGGTAGGCAATATTGGAAATAAAGCAAGAAGACAGCTATCAGTTTCTGGCGCGCCTGTAATCGTCGCATCTCGGATAGAGCAGCTCAACAAGGAATTAGAAAGTTCATTATTGATCTCCAAAGGTCTTTTTCTCTTTCTCAAGGAGAAAATTGGCCCTTATGAATTTGTTGGAAAATTTAAACTCAAGGGTATAGATAATGAAGTGGAATTGATTAAGATACTTTGATCAAGTACTCAATAAGGTGAAGGGCCTTTCAGGTAAACCTCGGCTAAGCCAAATGAAATCACTGCAAGCACAAAGCCGAACATAAAAATCGTATAAGAGATCCTGAGCAATCTGTATTTCTTACCAAGAACTACTCCCAAGAAATAGATATCCTTAATCAAGCTAGAATAGAGATAATCCGCATCCTTCATCATCTCTTTCATTCCCCACTCATATTTATCAATCTTCATCCGGTGAAAATTCCCAAAGAAAAGCAAGTTGGTTTTTTTGTTCATGATATCATTATCGGTAAAGGTCCCTTTGGAAATATTGGGTCTTGTAGCCAAAATAGCAAATACAATAGTGGCTAGACAAACCAAAGTCATAATCATCGCCGGTAATATTAGGTGAGGATACTCTTCCAACTTTCTAAATAAAACTGAAACCAGCACAGACAAAATAATCGAATTGACAGAGATCATAATATTGGCCTTGGTGTCTGCCATGGCACTTAGTTCCAAGTGATTCTTGGAAGTCAAGCGAAACATCGTCTCGATACCGCGAGTTGGAGTATTGTCCTTCGCTTTCTTGACCTTTGCTTTGAGTTTGGCCACTTCTTTCTCTAGTTCTTGTACTTTTTGATCTTCTTCACTCATTGACATAAGTCTAGCTTTAATCTTGGTTAGGTTCTCTTTCACTTTATCTCCAAACTCTTCTCTGGCATATTGAGTGAAAAACTGATGTTTAGCAATAAACTCCTCATTCATTGAACACCATTGATCATCAGTGATCTCTACTCCCTTAATCGCGCTTAGTTCAGCCTGGAGTCTTTCCGCCTTCTCTGCATAATCATCCCCGGCAATGTGACAGAGGTCAGCATCACAAAGCACTTCTTCCATTGTAGTCTTAGGGTTCTGGGGCATGGTCGTAGCTAAAATACAACCTCGGACTTGCTCGATTTTTTTTCTAGGAAAGTTAAGTTCGGACAGAAACTCATCCGCCATCTTTGCTCCTAGTTCTTCATGATTTTCAGTAGAGCGGGTGTACCCCAAGTCATGGAACCATGCTGCTATTTCGAGCGTTTCCATTTCTTCGGCAGAAAATTCAGAATTGGATCCAATGTCTAAGGCAGCTTTCACCACATCTTCTGTGTGAGTCAGCGAATGATAGCTCATGACATCTGGCAGGTCTTTGGTCAATACCTTCGTGGCGTGAGCCTTGACGAGAGACAGAATGCTTGTTTGTTCCTTATTCACGGTGCCTAATTTAACCAATGAAAATATAGTATTTTCGTAATGCATACTACTATCTCACTTTTTGTCAGAACCTTACCACTCACCGTGCAACGCCTACTAACATGTCTAACGTTTATTACCACTCTTTCTTTTGGACAATTTGGATGTAGACCCGTGCCATTGCACGAAAGCGCGGATAGCCTTTTTTTGATAACTGACAACCTCGAAATTTATTACAATCTCAAGAAAGTAAATGAAAAACACTTCCTGCCTTATGTGCTTTCGGAGGTATCTGCGCTCGCGTTTGTATCCAACAATCGATTATTGATGGTAGAGGACGAAAAAGGAAGGGTGTATGAGTATGATTTAAAACAAAAGAAAATACTCAACAGAATCACCTTTGGTTCGGCGGGTGATTTTGAAGGAGTTGAATTTGTAAATGACACTATTTACGTATTAGAAAGTGATGGTGATATCCACCGATTTCCATACACAGCTAGTGATGAGGCCAAGGCACACAAAACAGAAAATACGCTTAGCAAAAAGAATAACACGGAAGGATTGGGCTATGACCCAATAACCAATACACTACTAATCGCCTGTAAGGAAGATGGTTCTACCAAGGGTTATGAAGCAAAAGGGAAGACCATTTACACTTACAGCCTGAGTGACCAATCGCTAAACTCCATGCCTATGATGGATTTGTCTTCCTTTATGATGAAGACCTTTTTCGAAGCAAACCGAGACTACCGTTATGATGAGGATCGTATCAAATTCGAACCGTCGGGTATAGCATACAATCCCATAGATGGATATTTCTATATACTCGCTTCAGTCGGTAAAATGCTGATTGTAGTAAATAGAGCAGGGATAATTATGGGTACATATCCGATTGCGCCAAGAGTTTTGAGTCAGCCAGAAGGAATCGCTTTTAATTCCAGTGGTGACCTATATATCAGCTCGGAAGGTGAAGGAGACAAAGGATATATTGTAAAATTCAAAATGAAAAGAAGATGAAAATAGCAGCTTATATTTTCTTGATCGGGCTTTCATTTTGTGGCTACAGCCAAAACACCAACGTGTATTTCATCGGAGATGCAGGTGAGCCGAATCTACCTAATGATAAGAATCTCGATTACCTCAGAGAACTAACAAAGTATGCCTCAGAGGATGATGTATTAATCTTTCTAGGTGACGACATATATCCAACAGGCCTTCCGGAAAAAGAGGATTCTCAACGGGGAGTAATGGAGACCAAGCTCAATATATCCCTTGAGATTCTAAAAAGTTTCAAAGGGCACTCCTTCATTATTCCAGGGAATCACGATTGGGCCAACGGAAAAAAAGGTGGATGGGATCAGGTGCTTAATATGCAAGCATATGTATCAGAATACATGGGAAATGAAACAACTTTCTTACCAAGAAACGCTTGCCCTGGCCCTATCGAAATTGAGATTAATGAAACGCTCGTATTGATCATCATTGATACACAATACTTCTTACATCCCTGGGATAAGCCTGACGAAGAAAGTGGATGTGAGGCTACTTCGAGTACGGATGCCCTTCTGCAATTTGATGACCTGATTTCAAAGAATAAACACCGCAATATCATGGTCGCCGCACATCATCCAATGTACACAGATGGAGGACATGGTGGTAAGTACACGCTCAAGCAGCATCTCTTCCCACTAACTGACATCAATCGAAAACTCTGGATTCCCCTACCAGTGCTTGGAAGTATTTACCCGACGTTTAGGTCTGTAATCGGGAGTCGACAAGATATTCCAAATCCGCGTTACAAGGTGATACGAAATGCTATGGTAAAAATCATGCAACAAGCACCCAACCTTGTTTTCATCAATGGCCATGAGCATTCGCTTCAGTATATCAAAAGAGATTCTTTGCATTTCATCACAAGTGGATCAGGATCAAAAACGTCCAATGTCAGTCCCCGAAAGCATTCGATATTCGCGAGCGAGACACAAGGATTTGCTCAATTGACATATCAAGCCGAGGAACCTACAATGCTCAGATTCTATGATGGTCAAAAAAATCTAATCATCTATGACGAGCCTATTTTCCATAAGGAAATAGTTACACCAAAAACAGATCAATTCGATATAACATTTGGAGATAGCACCATTCTCATCCCCATCAGCTCACGCTACACAGGTGCTAATAAGACGCTCAAATATTGGCTTGGAGAGAATTATCGTGAAGTCTGGGCTACTCCTACAGATATTCCAGTCTTTAATATTGGAACAGAACATGGTGGACTTACACCGATTAAACTTGGTGGTGGAAACCAGACAAAATCATTAAGGTTGGAAGCGAAAGATGGCCGACAATATGTATTGCGATCTTTAGAGAAATACACAGAAAAACTGCTCCCAGAAGAACTCTATGAGACGTTAGCCGCAGATGTTATCCAAGATCAAATTTCAGCGGCTAATCCGTTTGGTGCTTTCGCCATTCCAACTTTGGCAGAAGCGGCGGGAATTTATCACACTAATCCTCAGCTAGTTTATATCCCAGATGATCCGCGATTTGGTCAATATCAAGAGACTTTCGCTGGACTAACGGCACTCTATGAAGAGCGTCCCAATAGTGAAGCAGCTCACCTCCTTCACTTTGGTAATGGCGAGAAAATTAAAGGCACGCCAGATGTAATTGAAGCTATTCAAAAAGACAATGATGAGCGTGTAGATC
>CAYGPP010000032.1:0-29981 GCA_964351885.1 uncultured Marinoscillum sp. | reverse complement strand
TACTTTTTTCATTTTTGTTTATTTGAATGTGTTGTGTTAAAATTGGCTATAACAACTGGTTATCAGCACCCATGGTGCGCATAACCTAATTGTATCTATCAGTTAATATTTTTGTTAAGGCCCTGATTATCAGTGATAAATCCGTTTTTAACCGTTTACAGACAGTAATAACGCGCACGCACACAATCAGAACCTATTTTAAAGATACCTCTTTAATTAAGAAATAACGGTCTGTTATTTGGAAGAAAATCAACTGCTTGGGTAAATTGGTTTTAACAATCTCCTTGGGGAAGACACTCTTTGGGGTTAATGCTCAGGGTTTCTTTTTGAGGGTTGCATGGAGTCTTTGAATACCTCTCCAATAGACACAGATATCTGTGGGAGTGAGGTCATTTGCAGCGCATTTTTAATCTTAAGACTTCTTGTCCAAAATGTTAACCTCGTGGGACCGTACTGTTTTCAATAGCCGTGCATTTCCCTATTGTCCGTATGGAGATGCAGTAGCGCATACAGCGGGCAGAAGTTGGTATAAATCGTAAGGGTAATCACACCCGCTACAATCAGACTTGGGATAACGAACGCGCCAGTAAGTATTGAAGAATAGTACAACACTACAACCGTCAACACGATGATCATTCTGATGAATTTGTCGATGGTACCTATGTTCTTTTTCATGACTTTGGGGTTTTGAAGGGTTGCGAATTTTGGCAATCAAACCGGAAGTCCAGTACCAAGATTCTATACCAAATCAATCAAATCTTCAGGTCAATAACTATGATGAGAACTGTGGAGAGGTATGATCTAAGTCATTATCCTAATGAGGGCTCAGAGGATTATCAAACGATGGCCACTGTGACGAGAAGTGATCAGTTAATATGCGACTAGTTCGCTCGGTTTTCAGGTCGGTGCCCCCAGATAACCATGAACTGACCGTTGGCCATTTTCTGAGCACTCAGTTTCGCTTTGAGGGCTAGCTCACAAGTGAACATCGAATCAATAGTAGCGAACCACAGCTTGAGCCAATGCTCAAAGTGAGCCGGCTCGATTCCGTAGTTCAGATTCTTATCTACGGCAGTATGTTTTTGAGAAGGACTTCCTTTGAATTTAGGGATTCCGAAAAGGTTGGTTTCCCAGAAGTCCGTGAGTTTGTCTAGGTGAACAGGCCACATTTCTTCCGCAATATGACCATTGAAAATGGGGCCGAGCAAGTCATCCTTTCTTATGACAGCATAGAATGCATTGACCAATTCATGGATGTCCTCTCGGGATTCAATCTGCCTTGCCATCATTTAGTCAATGCCTCAACACGTTCTGCTTGATCCAATTTGGAAATGCTCAGCCTTACCATACTGTCTGATAGCGCATGTAGATCGTGTGGAGTATTTCCTTCGAGTGCTAGCATAGCACCCTCTTCCAGGTGATGAACATTTCCCGCCACCCCAAAATCTAAGCTTCCGCTTACGAGATGCACCACTATTGGGTAAGGAGTTTTGTGCGCTTTCATCATCTGACCTTGCTTCAAGAGGATTCGTATTTCTTTGGAGAACGGAGACTCTAGCAATACTTTGGTCGTGACCTTGTCTTCATTGAAGATCAGGTTATCTTGGAGGGATGTTTTTATCATTTATAAGATCGGGTTTACTCTTTCTTACAGGTGCGAATCCCGAATGGCGCATAAAGAGGACAAAAATTCACGAGGCTTGTTACGACAAACACCCCAGCAAGCACTATGAGTACTATCGCTAATGTGCCGCTGATTATTTCTTTGAAGTAAAGCACTGCTATCACTGCTGCAATGACCATTCTGATCAACTTGTCAGCACCACCCATATTTTTTTTCATCGGATTAATATTTAGATAAACGCCTGAATTAAAAGTACAATGCCAGTCACTATGGCCAAGCACGTAATGCAAACCAACACTAATTTGAGCGCTTTTGGCATGATACTTTTAGATGTAATATATGATTCTTATCATATTATCAGGGTAACTAATGTTACAATCCCTGTCTAAAAGCAATATGAGCCTTACTAATGTGACTATCTCCTAAGAGCTGTCAAAGTGATGGATCCATCATCTTACCCGAGAACAGAATGGTATTGGTATGTTGCTCTCGAATGAAAAATAGGAATGGACGATCGATTTTGAGCTTAATAGGGGAATCAGGGCCGGCAGATTCTCTTACTATTTCAACGATGGTAGCAGCAGCGGCTTCTGATCCTTCTTCGTTTACTTCTAAGAAGGATTGGTGAATAACTCGACTAATGTAAAGACGGGTGAGATCATCGAAAAGATTGGTGAAATCAGCATCAGATTCGCTAAATGCTTGAGGCATTCCCATTGTCATGAGTTGGTCTTTTAGCTCTTGTTTAAATTCAACCTTCATCTTGGGCATATACAGCTCACGAGTTCTATGCAGTGTGTCAGCGATCATCGTTTCGAGTATTTCATTGGAGAACTCAGAGGCCATTTCGTTGATGTCCTTGGTCTCCTCATTACTCATGACCACTGTGAAACTGAAGCGTTCATTTCCGTAAGGAATATCAATCAGCGAATAGTTTTCATTTGCACTCGTTCCAACCGTAGCGGCCTCACAATACATGGTAGGAACCATCCTAGATGAGCCATCAGATAGATAAAACTCCGCATCTTTGGTTTCGTTTTTGTCGAATTGGTAAGTCCAGTCAGCTTTGAAGTAGATGGCATTGATCAAATACATGACGGCATCTGCCGGGATTACATCCAGCATGTCCTTGATCTTGTCATTGGTCTTACCCTCAATCCATTCATTGATTAGATCAACAGTAGCAGGATCCCCAAAATCTGCTGGGTTTACTTCGGCGGCATAGTAATCGAGTAGTATCTGTTTGAATTCCTCCTTGATGCTATTTTGATCACTGTACCAATTACTATTCGCCACATTAATAGCGACTTTTGAATCTGCTGTAAGCAGATAGTTCACGAGTAGTTTGTAGGACTCATTGATCTCTTGATTAGATAGTTTGTCAAGACCAATTGTGGTTTTGATTTCATCAGCAGTATTGCCGTTGGCACCATTCAGCGTCATGGAGAGGGCAGTACTTACACTGAATGGCGAGATGAACACATTGGCATCTTCATTTTGCTTGTTGATTTCAGAAAAGAGATCGAAGGAGAAATTGTTAGCCGATTTTACCACCTCTCTATCTGTTGCCGATAAACTGGGCACCTCGGAGATCACCACGGGTTGATCCTTATTTTCTGTGCAGGAGGTAAATAGTACTCCTAATAGGATGCAAACTGCAAAAGGAAGAAAGCGAAAGTCAAGTGTTGAGTTCATATGGTTTTGGAAATACTGTTTGACATATGACACATTCAAGGCATGTTGAGTTGGAAGCCTCGGTAGACCATATGTTCGATGTAAAGTCTGAGGCGCTGATTGATCATTTGGATATCTATATATCTTGAACTCAGCAAAGAAGCCACAGTTTTAACGCATCAATAGCAAGAGACAGGGCAAAGGTGCCTTTTGTCAAATATTTCAACTACAACGTTGGATCCATCATCTTACCCGAGAACAGAATGGTGTTGGTATGTTTCTCTCGAATGAAAAATAGGAATGGACGATCGATCTTGAGCTGAAAAGGGGAGTCCGGTCCAATGGAAGTAGTACTCACTTCAACAATCGTAACTGCAGCGGCTTCTGACCCTTCTTCGTTCACTTCCAAGAAAGACTGATGAACGATTCGGCTAATTGACAAATTGGTTAATTCATCAAATAGATTCGAGAAATCGGCAGAGCCACTAAACGCTTGAGGCATTCCCATTGTCATGAGTTGGTCTTTTAGCTCTTGTTTAAATTCAACCTTCATCTTGGGCATATACAGCTCACGAGTTCTATGCAGTGTGTCAGCGATCATCGTTTCGAGTATTTCATTGGAGAACTCAGAGGCCATTTCGTTGATGTCCTTGGTCTCCTCATTACTCATGACCACTGTGAAACTGAAGCGTTCATTTCCGTAAGGAATATCAATCAGCGAATAGTTTTCATTTGCACTCGTTCCAACCGTAGCGGCCTCACAATACATGGTAGGAACCATCCTAGATGAGCCATCAGATAGATAAAACTCCGCATCTTTGGTTTCGTTTTTGTCGAATTGGTAAGTCCAGTCAGCTTTGAAGTAGATGGCATTGATCAAATACATGACGGCATCTGCCGGGATTACATCCAGCATGTCCTTGATCTTGTCATTGGTCTTACCCTCAATCCATTCATTGATTAGATCAACAGTAGCAGGATCCCCAAAATCTGCTGGGTTTACTTCGGCGGCATAGTAATCGAGTAGTATCTGTTTGAATTCCTCCTTGATGCTATTTTGATCACTGTACCAATTACTATTCGCCACATTAATAGCGACTTTTGAATCTGCTGTAAGCAGATAGTTCACGAGTAGTTTGTAGGACTCATTGATCTCTTGATTAGATAGTTTGTCAAGACCAATTGTGGTTTTGATTTCATCAGCAGTATTGCCGTTGGCACCATTCAGCGTCATGGAGAGGGCAGTACTTACACTGAATGGCGAGATGAACACATTGGCATCTTCATTTTGCTTGTTGATTTCAGAAAAGAGATCGAAGGAGAAATTGTTAGCCGATTTCACCACCTCTCTATCTGTAGCTGATAGTGTAGGTATTTCGGAGATCACCACGGGTTGATCGCCGTTTTCTTCTGAGCACGAAGTGTATAATCCACCCAATACTAGGCAGATTGTAAAGAATGAATAGCGTATTATTATTGATGGATTCATGTAAGTCAGTATTGCTTACCACTACGACACGATTATGGTAGGATGGGTTGTAATGCTGGTTTTATATTGAGCAATTTTTTCGATTGATATCAAAATAGCATCCGTTAATTTTGTTAGCTTCTTAAGTAAACTGCCTTTTCAATGTCCACCACGACCATACGCCTCGGAGGAGTGCCAGAGCACTTCAATTTGCCTATTCACTTAGCCATTGAAAGAGGAGACTTTGTTCAAAAAGGCATTGATCTTCAGTGGATTGATTGCCCTGGAGGGACAGGTCAGATGACCAAGGCACTTCGAGAAGGTGAGACTGATGTTTGTATCGCTTTGACCGAAGGAATGATCGCAGATATCATCAGAGGGAATCCTTCGAAGTTGGTCAGCACTTATGTAACCTCTCCATTGATATGGGGAATCCATACAGGAGCCAATAATGAGCTAAAGGAAGGAGATGATTTCTTTGACAGGCAGCATGCAATCAGTCGGTTTGGTTCTGGATCACATCTGATGGCCATCGTCAATGCGAATAGTCATAGTCTTGCCATAAAGAAGGAACAATTTACAGTAATTGATAATTTGAGCAATGCGCTTGAATCATTAGAGCAATTAGAAACGGATGTGTTTTATTGGGAAAAATTTACCACCAAGCCATATGTAGATTCTGGTCAACTGCGGAAGATAGGAGCGTACCCGACACCATGGCCTTGCTTTGTGATTGCTGCTTCGGATAAGATCATGAGGGAACAACCTCAAGCGATCAATTCTATGCTTGATGTCATTCACAAAAGCTGTGGTAAATTCATGAACAACCCAGCCATGATTCCTTTAGTGAGTCAGGGGTATAAACAGAGGGAAGAAGACATCCAAGAATGGTATCAGATGACTCAATGGGCGGTGAATAGTTCGATAGATCAATCAATGATAGATGAGGTAGTGACTAGTTTGAAAGCGGCTGGGATTATTTCTGAAAGCCAGTTGGTTCCAGAATTAATAGCTGCACATTAGAGGAATTGGTTTTCTAAAAAAAAAGGTCTGGTTTTAGTAACCAGACCTTGATTAAGAGTTTTCAGTTATTCCTTACTTGCTAACTATCTCCACATTCTCCGTAAGCAATCGCTTCACAGGAATTACAGTAATTCCTTTGTCTGTTTTAATAACACAGGATGTACTGTCTATTCTATCGATAACACCCGAGACATCTGCGAGCTTGATTTCTTGACCTGATTCGAAATTCTTACGGCTGTAAAATGAGGAAAGAATATTAGAAAGAATATCACGTGACCCAATACCAAACGAGACTGCAAAGGCAAGTACAATACCTCCGATGATGATCGTCACGTTTGAAGTAAGAATTGTGGTATCTACTCCAGCTTGGTCAAGAGCTGTAAGGCTTATGATTACTAAGATGACGTAAAAAGCAAACCCACTGATCAGATGAGAAGACGCCACGGATAGAGATTCCAAGATTCCTTTCAGACCTTTCTTGACAAAAGTAGCAATGTAAAAGCCGATTACGAAGAGGACAATCGCGCTAAACAGTCGTGGTAGGTAACCAATCAAATCAGCAATCGTAGCTGAGACTATTGTCCAACCTAATGTGTCGGAAGCTGTCACGAAGAAAAGTAAAATGATTACCCAGTAAATGAATTTTCCGACTATTTTGGAAGGGGCTACTTTAATTTTTGCTTTGTCCAATGCTTCGGCTATTGTAGGCTTCTGAGACAGTTTATCAAAGCCAATTGTCTTTAATGTCTTTCTAACCGCAAAAGACAATATTTTGGCTATTATCCAACCAAGAATGATTAAGAAAAGCGCACCTATAATGTTAGGAAGTGCAGCCATCATTGTTTGTCCTAGTGTTACTAGTGACTCAAGTCCTATCTGAGTCCAGTCGATTAATTTGTTCATAGTTTTTGTGGTTTAATGCAGGTTTATTGTTGGTTTATTATTTTTTAATTTCTGCTCAAATCGCTGTGAAAAGAATGCCCTCTATTTACAACTCCTTGTCTTTTTGCTCGTCACTTTCAAAGTTTGCATCTTTCCCAATGAGCATTTTGGTGGCTGTACCACCCATCTTAGTTGTGAATAGCTCTCCCACATTCCCAATCAAATGGGCTAGGTGAATGCTAGTCATTACTTTCTCCTTTAGCTGTGAAGGGACTTCCTCAGCAGTCGCTAATTTTTTGAATGGATTGGGGTTCTTTATTTCCTCCATAATGGTGTGTTTTTAAATAACATTATGCGCGTATTTGTCTTTATATAATTTCAGCAGTCTATCTCGTCCTCTTTTCAATCTCATTTTGATCGCGCTCTCCGAAAGTTCTGTTACCTGACTGATGTCTTTCACGCTGAGGTCATCTTGATACTTGAGCAGGAGTGCGACTCTTTCTTCATTGGGAATTTCGAGCATCAATAGTTTCAATCGCTTAACTTAATTTCTTGTAATTCTTCATCAATCACTTCATTCAATTGATTCGTATTGGACTCTTCCTCTATGTACTTATCATATTCCGCTGATACCTTGCTTTGCTTCTTTTTGAAATCCACGCAGGCATTGTAAGTGATAGAATACAGCCAGGTAGAAAACTTTGACTGATAATTGAAACTCGCAAGACTCAGATATACTTTTAACAGAATATCATGACTCATATCTTCGGCAATTTTCCTTTCTTGAACGAAGCTTAGGCATTTATTGAAAATCACCTTCGAGTATCTATCGTAGATGATTTCGAAATGCTTAGGGTCTTTCTTAGTCAAGATCAGCTTAACTACTTCTTCATCTGTCAATGTCTGTAAGTCTAGGTGCGCCATGAACGGAGAATGATTTTGGGTAATGCAAAGGCATTTTCCAGAATTTTTCAAGTTATCACCTATTTCGACTGAGAAGTCTCCATGAGGTCACCAATTAATTCAAACCGTCTACAAATGATATTTCCTCATGACCACCAATTCAGTCGATAAACGTTCAAATTCAGCCAAAAAGAGATGATTTTCTCATTAAATATTTCTGCACCAATTCAGGAGATAAAAACAATATGTGACCTAAAAGTGTCTCTAAGGGTCTAACCTCACGAATCAAATTTTCTTAAATAATGAAGTATCTACTTATCGGATTATTGTCAACCATCATTCTTTCATGTCAGCCAAAAGCAGCTAACGAAACCACCTCTCAAGACTCAGTAGCTGTAGCGGTCAAACCACCTATAGATTTTGAGAAAGCTGAACGGTTCACTGAGGTTCCTGATTTTACACAGTACACTGATGTAAAAGAGAAGAAGAAAGCGTTTTTTGATTTTCTGAGACCTATGGTTCAAGAGGAGAATAGAAGGATAAAAGCCGAGCGGGCTAAAATAAAATCTCTTTTCGCTGATTATAATCAAAACAAGGTCATTTCTGAATCAGACAGTGAGTGGCTCTTAGCGATTGCAGAAGATCTTCGAATGAAGGATTTCGACATTACAGATATTGAACAAAGGAATACACTTTTGAGAAGGAAGGATATTGTGCCAGCCTCATTGTTTTTGGCACAAGCTGCCAATGAGTCTTCTTGGGGGACTTCCCGTTTTGCAAGAGAAGCTAATAATCTGTTTGGCCAATGGTGCTTCACCCCAGGATGTGGAGTAGTTCCTGCTCAGCGAGCGGAGGGAGAAAAACATGAAGTTCAAAGCTTCGAGACTGTAAATGATGCTGTCAATAGTTACGTGAGAAACCTAAACGGTCACAATGCTTACAAAGATCTGAGAGAAATAAGGATGGAAATCCGAACTGAAGGGGATGTGCCAGACGGCCAGTCATTGGCTGAAGGATTGTTGAATTATTCAGATCGAAGAGAAGAGTATGTGAAAGAAATTCAATCTATGATTCGAGTGAATAAGTTGGAAGTGTCAGAATAGAATTAACCAATCCTTAGTGATAACACTTGAACCTATAGGTTTGTGAGATGAAAGATAGAACCAGCCGTGGAAGCGAGAATGAGATAAAACTCAAATAGATGTTTGGGCGAATGAAAAGTTCTAAAATCGAGTCAGGAATTAAGTGTAAGATTGGATTAATATTCTATCGTGCACTTAATCGTTTCGTGATTTGAAATTTTACTGTAAACATTCAACTCAGGTTAATAGGCATGAAGTTTTTTAAGCGTAATAGACAATTCTAAATAATCAACAATGGAAGTGCAACCGGATTTCAGTGCAGATGTAATTAAAATTGGTCTTACATTTATTTTCATTTTACTCAATGGTTTTTTTGTAGCGGCTGAGTTTGCTATGGTGAAGCTGACTAGGAGTAAAGTGAAAACCATGATTAAGGAAAAGCAGTCTTTCGCCAATGTAGCCATGTGGCTCTACAAAAGACAAAATATGGCTTTGTCTGCTTGCCAACTAGGTATTACCATGGCTTCCTTGGCTCTGGGTTGGATCGGAGAGCCGGCTATTGCCCACCTCATTAGCCCGCTTATCGCGGATTTAGGCGTGACATCAGAGAGCGTCATTCATGGAATTTCATTTACGATTGCCTTCACGATCATTACGTCTCTTCATATCATCGTTGGTGAGCAGGTGCCAAAGATCTATGCGATAAGACGACCTGTTCCCGTTATGTTGGGATCTGCCCTTCCTTTGAAAGGCTTTTATATGATTCTTTTCCCATTCATGTATGTTTTGAATGCTATAACGAATTTCTTTTTGAAGTTACTTGGGATCACAGATTCAGGAGATCATGATACGCCTCTTACCGAGGAGGAGATACAAGCTTCTTTGACATTAGCTTATGGAACTGGCGAACTCTCAAAGACAGAACATAAGCTATTGAATGCAGTCTTTAGATTTGATGATGAGGTAGCCAGAAAGATAATGGTGCCTAGAGGTGAGGTTGAGTTCATGAATGCCAATGATACTTTCTCTGAGAATCTAGATTTTGCTAAAAAATCAAGGCATAGTCGATTTCCACTCTGCGAGGATTCTTTGGATAAAGTACTGGGCGTTATTCATATCAAAGATATTGTTGGGCTGAGCGATCAGGATAAAGTTGATTTCAGAAATTTGGTTAGAAAACCAATTGCAATTCCTGAAAATATTCCGATTAGCAAGCTCCTTCAAGAATTCAAATCTTCTAAGCAGCACTTTGCCTTTGTAGAAGATGAGCACGGAACTATCCTTGGCATAATCACATTAGAGGATGTCCTTGAGGAACTTGTAGGAAGTCTGCAAGACGAATTTGACCTGGAGGAAAAGGAAGACATTACAGCTATTGATACTGATACCTTTACTATTGCCGGAGATACGCTCTTAGATGATATCAATGATCGTTTAGATATCAATATTTCATCCGATGATTCAGACACGCTCTCTGGACTGATAGTAGAGAAAGCAGGTCATAGGCTGAAAGTGGGAGCTATTATAAAACTTGAAGAAGACGTGAGTGCTCAGATCACAGTATTGGATGGGATAAGAGTAATAAGCGCAAAATTGACATTGATAAAGCCAAAATTAGGATAATGGAGTAAATGCTCCTGGTAAAGTAAATAGTTAGAATAATGGAAGATATTAAAACGTATTTAGAGGCTCTTATATCGGAGTTCATTGGACTCTTACCAAAGCTGATTTTAGCATTCGTGGTGGTATTAATCGGATTTCTACTGGGACGTTTGATAGAGAAATTAGTCAAGAGATTGATTTTATATCTCAATCACACGCTCAATACGAGACTCCAAAAGAGTCTGCTGGATGTGGATTTGAAAAGCTCCGCTATTTTCATTTCAAAGACTTTCTTTTGGTTTATCCTGCTAATCTCCTTTCTCACCTGCTTACAAATACTTGAACTGGATTTTCTCAATTATCTCTTCGATAAAGCCGTAGACTATTTGCCCAATGTACTGGTATCAATAATCATCATTTTCTTCGGGATCATCTCAGGAAGGCTACTGGGCGATTTGATCAAATCAGCTGCTATTAAAACGGGTTTTGCTAATGGAAAGTATCTTGGTCGACTCGTTAGGTATTTGGTCATGTTCGTGACAATAGTCATTGCTGTAGATCAACTAGGTGTAGATATTGGTTTCTTGACCAACCTCTTTATTATCGTTCTTTCTTCAGTTTTGTTTGGTGCTACATTGGCCTTTGGACTTGGAGCTAGGACTTCAGTGAGTAATATCTTGGGTTCATATTATGCAAGGAAGTCATACGAATTGGGCAGTAAAATTAGTATGGGTGATTTGGAAGGTACGATTGTGAAAATAGGCGATCATGCCATTTCAGTAGAAACGAAATCAGGGACAGTAGTTATTCCCGCCAAGGATTTCAGTGAGTCCAGAATTACGATAATTAAATAGCCATGGCGATAATGGATACAGACCAACATTTGATTAGTCAATTTTTCAAGAATCATCAGGAAAAGGCTATTCAATTTATTGAAGACTTAGAAGTCAATGAGATTTCTGAACTTTTGGAGGGACTCTCCGCTGATCAGTGTCTTGTTATCCTATCCAAACTGCCTGTATATAAGGTGGGGAAGATAGTAGCTACAGTTCGCCTTGAGCGGATCTGTCAATTGATAGCGTTACTGAGCCCGATCGTTTCGCAAGTTATTTTGAGAGTGACAGACAAGGTTGTTAGAGAACAAATATTGAAAGGTATTTCACCTGATAAATCATCTTACTTACGACGCGTACTCAAGTATTCAAATGACAGGGTAGGTGCGCATATGGAAGCTGATGTATTGACACTGCCAAGTGCTATGAGTGTAGAAAGGGCTCTTGAGCTGGTTACGAGCAAGACTGCCAAGGTGAAATCTCATTTGTTCGTGCTGGATGAAGAAGGAAAACTCAAAGGGTATATCGCATTGGATGCCTTGATTACAGAGAAATCATCTTCAAAAATTTCGACCCTATTGCGGACAGTGAGTAAACCTGCATTTGCGGCTATGAGTGCTAGGGACTTACTTGAGCATTGGGATCATTCACTTATCGATCTTCCGGTAATTGATGCAAATGAACGCTTCGTTGGAACCGTTTCGAGAGTATTATTAAGTGAGTTTGACGAAAGAAAAGTAAGGAGTGATCAGTCAGCATTGAGAGCTGGAAATGCCTTGGGAGATCTCTATTTGATCGGCCTGACGAGCCTTCTGGGGAGTCCTTCGGAATCAGGTAAAAACCAATAAACCTCAAAAGAAAAGAAAGATGGAAACCACATCAATCAAAAAGAGATTAGCCAATCAATACATTCAGAGCTTCCCCTCAGAAGCAGCCACTGCGCTCAATTCGACTAAAACCGCTGAGATAATCGATTATTTGAGTCAGCAGCCATTGAATACAATGGAGGATTTAATCCTTCACCTTAGCCCAGATGTAGCGGCCAAAGTGATTGATCAAATGGAGGATGATCTCTTCATAGCCGTATTCGATTCGCTCCATTCTTCCTCAGCAGCGAAGTTTATTTCCAGACTGAGCGATGATGATATAGAAGAAAAATTGCTTCTGCTCAGTCCAAAACAATCCAAGGATATCAAAGAGATGTTGGCTTACCCACCAGAATCGGCCGGATCGCTTATGGATACTAGGATCATCACTTTTAATCCAAAGAATACGGTGGATGAAGTGCTCAATAAGCTGCGATCGATCGGAGACAGAAAATTGGTTAACATCTATGTGACTGATTCTTCAGGTATACTAATGGGAAGGGTATTTATTCAGACTATAGCCATATCCTCTCCTAGCGCAACACTCGAATCATTGTTAGAGCCATGTGCGAGTGTGCAAGTGATGTCTCCAGCCGAGGAAGTGGTGACCATCTTTGAGGAAGGCAAAATCATCAACTTGCCTGTAGTGGATATTCACAACAACCTTTTAGGAATTATTCGGAGTGAAACGTTGATCGCGGAGACCCAAAAAGATGCGACTGAGGATGTGATGGCCATGTTTGGAGCAGGTAGAGAAGAGCGTGCTTTATCTAGTCCTTGGTATGCAGTCAGAAAGCGTTTGCCTTGGTTGCAGATCAATCTTGCCACGGCGTTTCTTGCCGCATCGATTGTTGGAATTTTTGAGGAGACGATTGCTCAAGTGACGGTGCTGGCCGTATTTCTCCCTGTAGTTGCGGGTCAGTCTGGGAATACTGGTTCGCAAGCTCTGGCAGTTACCATGAGAGGGTTGGCGCTGAGAGAGATCCATACCAAGCATTGGTGGAAAGTCGCCCGAAAGGAGTCCTTTGTCGGTCTTATCAACGGTGTAGCTGTTGCGTTGACTACCTCGTTAATTGTCTTTTTTTGGGCATCATCATTTGGACTGGCCTTGGTTATCGGAACTTCCATGGTGTTTTCAATGATTATCGCAGGATTCTCAGGTGCAGTTGTCCCAATCGTACTGAAAGCTATCGGGCAAGATCCAGCCCAATCGTCTTCCATTGTCCTTACAACTGTTACTGATATTGTCGGTTTTTTCAGTTTCTTGGGACTGACTACCCTGTTAGGATCAGCACTTGGGATTATTTGATCTTAATTCCAACCGTGCCCAAAGCATCCACCAGCGTGAGAATAGCTACCTAGTTATGACTAGGGAGTGCTTCAAACGCTTGTTTTTTCTCTGCAAACCATTTTTGCATGGCATCTGGCGATTGCATGAGCTCCTGCATTTTACCCATAGCAGCTAGGTGGGCAGGTTCGGCCGCTTGATACATTTCCATCCCATGATTTTTGCTAAGTTCAGCCATCTCTTCAAAAGTTTCAGCTTGAAACGCTAGGTCACAGGCTCCGCCTAATTGATTGCATGTCATTGTTTTCATGATTCTTGATTTAGGTATCTAGTTCTTTGTCTGAAAGGTAACGAGTTGAACCGCAATTATGCAATGGAGACTTATTGCATATTCAGACGATTTAAAAATCAGTCAGTTAAGTATTTAATGAAATACCTATTTGGTGATTCTCAAATGTCAGGACGGTCCTATAGCGGTTAACCTTGACAAAATGCTTGAAACAGCATTTTCGTCAATTGTTCATTTTTCAAATGAATAATCCGGGTTGAATGCGGTAACACAAAATGACTAAGCATTTATGGGTCTTTTGAACAATATCAAAAATGTATCTTTCACGTCGAAACAACTTCTATATACTGATTTATAAACAACTACATTCGCGTGCGCTTTAACCAAGCGAGAAATAGAGCAACATGGATTATCAAGAGATTATAAAGCTTGCTTATCAGCACACTAAGGAGCTTGCGGATAATGGAAAAGTCGCTACTTACATTCCTGAATTGGCTCACATCAATCCTGAAAAATTTGGGGTACATATCACTAACCTTGATGGGACGCATTTTGGAATGGGCGACTATCAAGAGAAGTTTTCTATTCAAAGTGTAGCCAAGGTGCTTTCTCTCGCATTTGCGTACAAACTATTGGGCGAAAAACTCTGGAAGCGAGTAGATGTGGAGCCATCGGGGACCAAGTTTGATTCTATGCTTTTGCTGGATACAAACCACGGGATTCCGAGAAATCCTTTTGTAAACTCAGGAGCAATTGTGGTTTGTGATGTGCTATTGAGTGAGCTCAAGGATGCCAAAACTGAGTTTTTGGAATTCGTGCGATACGTCAGTGATATTCCTGATCTACAATACTCTGATGATATTTCTTATTCTGAAAAAGCCACAGGCTATCGAAACATTGCGGTATGTAATTTCATTAAGTCCTTTGGTAATATTCAGAACGAACCAGATGAGGTTTTAGATTTCTACTTTGATGTATGCTCATTGGAAATGACCTGTGAGCAGTTATCCCATACTTTTATGTTTTTGACGAATGGTGGGCGCAAGATTTCTGATGGCTCCAGAGTGATTTCTTCGAGTCAATCCAAACGGATCAATGCGCTGATGCTCACGTGTGGATTCTATGATGAGTCAGGTGAGTTTGCGTTCAAAGTAGGTCTCCCAGGTAAAAGTGGAGTAGGTGGGGGGTTGGTTGCGCTTTACCCGAAGAATTACAGCATCGCAGTTTGGAGTCCACGCCTAAACCCAAAAGGCAATTCATTCAAAGCAATGAAACTTCTGGAGGAAGTAACTACCCATTCAGAATTGACGATTTTTTAGGAAGCATGCGGTAATATTTGAATGAATCATCTGATTAGACGATCGTTCGTTCAAAATATTCAGTTCCTTGCATAACAAAGTACTGTATCACACGTTGGTATTGGCTATGAATAGCCTAAAATCCTTCTTTTGGTCTTGTGCAGGAGCAAACCAAGACATTCTAGAAAAGTGTCCAACCGATTCCACAAAGTATGTAGGTATTGGTGCGACAGTGTTCTTTACAGGTATTTTCGCTGCGCTCTCTGGTGGATATGCGCTCTTTACCATTTTCGATAGTGCTTGGATTGCTTCAGGCTTTGGGTTATTGTGGGGACTGATGATCTTTAACCTGGACCGATTTATCGTTTCTTCAATGCGCAAGAATGATCAAGCGAAGCGTGAATTCATCACTGCTGCACCACGAATTTTGCTGGCTATCTTGATTTCTATTGTCATTGCCAAGCCGCTCGAATTGAAGATGTTTGATAAGGAGATCAATGGTGAATTGGCGCTGATGTCCCAAGAGCACAAAGCATTGGAAGAGTTTGCTGTGAAGAGCAGATTCGAATCAGAAAGTATCCAACTTAATCATGAAATATCAGCACTCAAATCTGAAGTAGCAGCACTCGCCTTAAAGCGTGACCAATTGAGACTGATCGCACAACAAGAAGCAGACGGAACGGGTGGTTCCGGTAAACGGAATGCTGGGCCAATCTATCAAATCAAGAAAACAGACGCTGACAGAGTTGAGGAAGAACTATTAGCGCTGAGGCAAAGGAATGATAAGCTCATTGAAGAAAAACTTACCTCGATTACAAAGAATGATCAACTGGCTGCCTCAGAACTGGCAAGTCTTGAAGAGCAAAGCCTTAACGGATTAGCCTCAAGACTGGATGCTTTGTCAAGACTCACGGCTAAAAGCGGAGCGATCTGGATGGCTAATTTTTTCATCTTGCTTTTGTTTCTCGCTATTGAAACGGCACCAATTTTTGTGAAGCTCATTTCGACTCGCGGACCATATGATTATGTGCTAAAGGTTGAGGAATATGGTTTTGAAGCGGAGCACTATGAAGGTCTGGCTAAAGTGAATAGCGAAATCAAGAAAAGATCAATTAAGCTCTCAGAAGAGGAAATTTCTTTCGTTCTTGAGAAGCTCGCCATGGGTTTGAGGAAGGGGTGAAGCTACTTTATTGAGAATGCTAAATTGAAGCTTAAAAACATAGCAGAAAGTCCTGTGGTTCTCTGATAACTTCCCATTCTAACTCCTATTTCCTTGAGCATTAAGATCTTCTCTTTAATGATTGGCCTTGATCGCAACACGCCGTATAATGGACTATAACGCATCGATAAGCCATACTTGTGACTTTCAAATGAAGACAGGTCAAAGTCTGAGGTATAAAATGAATCAGTGGATAAATGAGTTCGGCTGGGGGCGAAGTAATCTGCTTCAGTCTGGGTATGGTATCTATAGAATGGCCCTAGAGTAATAGAAGTAGATAATTTCATAGAAGCCTCTAATTCAATTGTATTTCCTCGTATTCCAAAATCATCCCAGTAGTATCTGTAATATGTTCTCATGACAAGATTGTCAAACACGTAATAATTGAATCTCAGTCCTACGGGAATTTTAAGACGATTTTCGGGTAATCGCTCAATATCATGAGTATTATTATCATTAAAATAGACTCTATGAAAGGGAGTAGATAACAGTCCACTCATCATGACCATCTCTGCGGAGATACTCATTTGCAATTTTTTATTAATGACATGAGAGTAGTTCAGTTGAGCGTTATAAGAGCGCCTCTGATTGGTAGGCAGAGATACACCCCCTCTCAGCTCATATGGATAAATAAGCGACCAAGTATCGAAAAAAGCCTGACCAGTAACATTGATCTCTGAATTGCCTTCATTCCATTCTTTGGTATATGATCCGCCAAATGAAACAGATGCATAATCATATTCTATAGAAAACCCAGTGCGAATACCATAAGTCTCCCCGGCTTTAAGGTTTTTTCTATTGTAAGAGATGGTCGCAAATGCTCTAACATCACTCCTAGATGCAGATGATTCATAAGTATCAATGTTGTCTGTAGATGCCGAACTGTAAAAATCAGCGCCACCATAAAACCCGATAGCATTTGTACTATCTATTGGGATGTTCACTATAAAAATATTAGCAATATCTGTAAGCCGCTCAGTACCTTCTCCACCGGTCACGGCAGCATTGTTACCATCTTGCTCGTAGTAACTTGATAAGAAGTTTGCTTCGATTTCTTGTGTATTGGCTTTCATTTGATAGCCGTCAGACTTGGTATTTTGTGCATTAAGCAAAGTCCCAAAGCAAATAATGATGAAATAGACAAGAATGGTAAGAGCTGGCTTTTTCATTGATCTCAATAGATTAATTGCAACCACAACCCCCACCAACTTTTCCTCCATTGGCTCCTGAAGCTCCTTCTCTATAGGTTTCAAAATTTGTTTCGAACACCTCAACTTTTTTGGCTGCTAATTCCATTTCCGAATCATTCAAATACATCTTTTGATAAGCCTTAACCGAGACACAACTGGAAATAAAAAGTATAATCATTGCCAATAAACACACCTTAGACAGTATTCTCATGCTAGTAATAATTAAGCTTTAGTTCATTGCTTTGGTACAGTTTACCATCATTGGTAACCACCACACAAGCCACATTATTCAATTTATTTATTAAAGATAAACCATCATCTTTTCCTAGAACGAAGACTGAAGTAGCCAATGCATCCGCAAGTTCCGCATCTGGACAAATGATGGTTACACTCGTAAGCCCTGTTGTTGGATATCCTGATCGGGGATCAATAATGTGAGCATATCTTTTACCTTCAGAGGTGAAATATTTTTCATAGTCACCGGAGGTAACGATGGCTATGTCTTTCACTTTTAACCAACCAAATGGTTGATCCTTTAATTTGGGATTGGCAATATTGATTTTATATCCATCTGCATTCGTACCATTCCCCCAGCAAAGTAAATCACCACTTGCATTAACAACACCTCCAGTCACTCCTGAGGAATTTCGCATAATGTTCTTCGCTCTATTCGCTGCATAACCTTTCCCAATTGCTCCGAAACCTATCCTCATGCCTTCCGATAAATATACAGATGTATCTTCCGGATTGAGCATGATTTGAGCATAGCCTATTTTTGATTTTGAGTTCAATACAAGGGAGCTATCAGGTAATTTTTGTTCGGTTTTGTCAAACTTCCATATTGGATCCATTGAGGCAAATGAGATATCAAAAGCTCCACTAGTAAGTCTGGATACTTTTTTGGCTCGAAAGATTAGATCGTATAACTCTTTATCAACTTTCACGAATGTTTGGCCTGCCATCCTATTAATCTCGCTAGTTTGAGATCTGGCATCCCAAGATGAAATAAGTCTTTCTATTCTTTCAATCTCTGCGATTCCCAAATTAATGGCTTGCCAAGCATGCGCTTCTGTGTCTGCTGTTGCAGCTATCTCAAAGGAACAGCCCATAAGCTTGATTGCTTTTTTTGCAGAGATATCGGCCTGTCCAAACACATTTGATATCAGGATGCCTAAAGCAAAAGATGAAAATAAGGCTAACCGCACTTTATTTGATTAAAGACTTACAACTCTCAATAAACTCGGCAGTAGTTTGATTACCGAATTTTAGGTCCCCTATAAATTTTTCATTGGAGCCCAAAAGAAGAATTTTAGGGAAGGCTCCTGACGGATTGTATTTTGAGGCAAGTAGTTCATTTTGCTCGGTTTGTTCCTTAGAGAGTTTATTAGCCTTTTTCAATGGAAAGTCGAGATACAACACAATAAGGTTTTCACTTGCATAAGACTTAAACGCTTCATCCGATAATATGTCCCGCTTGAACTGGATGCAAGGTTTGCACCAATCCGAACCCGCAAATACCATTAAGATCGGCACTTTTTTATCAGAGGCTAGAGACTTTGCATATTCCAAATTAGTGATAGGGATATCTGGAGTACCTTGAGGGAAACCAATCAAGGCGACCACAATAAGGGATGAGAATAAGATAATTCGTTTCATAGTGATGGGATTAAGAAAACACTCTTAGAATATCTCCCGCAAGCTTGGTATTAAATATAGTCAGACCTTTTTTTCCATCCTTATTCAAACCTTCGCCCGTCAGGTCAAATTTCGCTCCGTGATCGGGACAGAACCATTGATTATTTTTGAGGATGATTCTTTTCTTGTTTTCATGACTACAAACCTGTGTGGCAGCTACGTATTCATTATCATCATTCTTAGCGACAACCACTTGGTTGATCACAATGTAGCCACCCGCAACAAGCAGATCTGAATTGTCACTTTTTGATAAATCTATTTCGAAATCTACATCTCCTATAACTATGCTAGGAGTGTCCTCTGTGCAGCCGGACATACAACCAAACGTCAAGGCAAATGCTGCACCCAATGATATTTTGGAGATGAATTCCTTTCTTTTCATAACTGTCCTTTTATTACAGTGAGTGATAAAGAAAACTTCCACAGGATGTATTTATTGCATTTATGACTTGAACTTCTACAAGTAAATAATACAATATAAGCGTGCTCCAAAGATCACAATCAGGTACTGTACAATTTAAAACTCACACCTTCATTTCTAATTCTACCTAATTCTGAAAGTCCGATTTTGCGTAAGAGATTTTGAGATTTGATATTTTCATCTGTGGTGATACCAAGTATGGTTTTTAGACCCAAGATTTTTATGCCATAATTCATCACCGCATGACAAGCTTCATAGCTGTAGCCTTTGCCCTCATGGTTTGGTAAGATGGCAAATCCTATATCTGGATGATCTAGATAGTCTCGCTGTACAAAGCCACAAATTCCAATAGAAGTTAGAGATTCTTTTAGAGTCAGTTTGTAGAAGCCAAATCCATTTTGCTTGTAGGAATTAGTCAGTCGCTTTTCGATGTATTCAATTGCATCTTTTTGGGTATTGACGCCTCTATCACCTATGAATGTTAACCAATTGGGGCTATTGAGCAGCTCAAGTATAAATGGCGCATCTGAGCGTTTAATCTCTGAGATATTGAGCCTTGTGGAATTAAGAAGTGTCATTCTATCTCAGATGATTTTTTCATCAAATGTCACTCACCACTTTCAATTCCAGACCTTTTACTGGAGGACCATCAATGAGTGGCATGGCTTGTCCTATAAGCGCTCTAACTCCATCCACATTCAATGAAGCGTCATGATCGGCCTTGCTATCCCATACTTCATTGATATAAACCGTTTGAGAATCCGTTTCATCCACACAAACAAGATAGAGATGACATCCTTTAGCATTAGACATTAAATTAGAGGCTTCCGACAGGATTTTGGCTAATGCATCTCTTTCACCTGATTTTGCTTTAAAAGACCCCTGCAAGGCGTATTTACTCATGGTTTCTGATTATTGGATAATGACTTTCTGTACGGTATCTAGTGAATTGTTAGTGGCTCTTAATAAGTAAGTCCCTTTCTCTAGTTTTGGATTCAATTTAAGCTCAGTTCCATTGTGTGCTTGTTGATATACGATCTTCCCATCAATAGAACAAATAGAAATCCTTGTTTCGCTTTGTGATTTTGGTAGGGTGATATTCAACCATTCTGATGTAGGATTAGGAAAAACACTGATCCACGAAGACTGACTTGGGCTACTGAGATTAATCACTTCATCTAGCTGCGAGAGAGCTCGCGAGTGGCGCCTAGCTATAAACTCCTTGAGTCCGTATCTCACATGACCGAATTCATCCAAGGGATTATCAAAACTTTCATTAAAATGATCAATAGTAAATCCATAATCGTATGTCCTGTATTCATCTCGCTCTGCCGCTGATTGGATCATTGACTTTAGTTTATCAATTCTCGCATGGAGTATTGTGGGGGAAAACTCATCTTTAAGTAATCGATCCATTATTCTAGTATACTCTTCCCTAAAGGCGGGCACTTTGAGAATCCGCTCGGTAAGCGGTCTGTGTTCGTTTTCATTGTACCACTTATAGACATCTCTATCCGCCCAATCCACCCCGAAGAAATCTATACCAAGTGTATTGTCGAGATCAAATGGGATATAGTAGAACCTATTGTCTGTTGGATTTTCATATAAGTAGAAATTATTTTGATTGATTCCATAATTATCCCAGTGGGCGATCAGTGTCTCTACTGCAAGTGCTTTGAGGTAGCTCAATACGTCAAAAACCTCTTCTATTCGTTCGGCGAATTGTGCATCAGGTGCTCTGTTAAGCACCCACATGAAATTTGCAAATCCAGAGTAGTCATCCTCATCTTCATTCATTTTGAGTTCATACGCCTGTCTTCCCCAGAACTCTTCCTTATACGCTTCTGGGTCATCGCCTTTGTAATTGAGATCAGCAGGGTAAAGGCACTTAAACAAATTTCCGTCCTTATTCCCAAATCGTTCTTCGATGAATTCTTCATCTATATGCTCCACATTGAGATATAGACCTTTGAATTCACCATTGATATACAATTCCACATGATTTGCACGCGAGGATGGTATTCCGAGTGAATTCATTAGATCCCATGCGATTTTAGAACGGACAATAGTGGGATCGTTGTGTTCCCCATTGAGATTGATTTTTTCAAATCCGTCTAGATCACGCCCTTTCTCGAATGAGTTGAAAGAGACTTTGAATGATTTTTTAGCTGATGATCTAGAGGTATTACCTCTAAGCCTGAAGCCGACTTGTTCTTCTACATCGTTTCGCGAACCTGATTGATAAGTGAAAGTGGCAGAGAATTCTTCGTCGCTCCCTTCATTGTTTGGATCGAGGATGAAATCAAGATCAGACTGACCAATGGTGATATCTATTCGTCCGAGATCAGAATCGTCATAGACCATGCTTTCAGAGGGGCCTTGTATTTGTGAATTGCCACTCAGGGAGACAATGACGAGTAAAAGAAGTAGGGTTAATCGAGTCAATTCTTTTTTGATGGCAAGTTAGCAAATGGAGAGGATTTATGTCGATCTCAGTTCTTTTGTATAATTTGTTTCGATTGATATTGGGCCTATCTTATTCCGCTGAAAAGATGGAAATTGTCTGCTAGATGCAGGTTATATGGCACATTTGCTCGCAGTACTTTTTAGCTTAGCTAAAGCATTTCTTCAGTCTTATGATTTACACTTTCAAAGAATCCAGTACCTCTTCTTTTTTTGGCTTATGTACAAACTACCATCAAGAGATAGGTTTCTTCTCAGATTACAAGAATCTCATCAGCATTCATTGGAATAAATCCGATCAGCCGATCGAGTTGATGCTAGATGTGTTAAAAGTGGTATGAGCAAAAGGCGAATATTCCTATTTCTGCCCAATTAACCCTACGGAGTTTTACAAGATCACAGTGGGATAAAAATTTGCTTAATTAAAAGCTTAAAAGGCATCCTGAGTGTAAAGTCAGGATGCCTTTTTTGGCATAACGGAAGGATTATTAATCTTCTAACTGATGCCCCTTAGCTGCCCAGCTTCTGACCTTGGTTCTAAAGAGTTCATCAGCACTATCAGTCCATTTGTAGTTATCCCTTATGTAGTGCAGCGTATCCTTCTCAACTTGCGTGTAGGCATTGCCATCAGAAATGGTATCAAAGATCATCTTCGCATCTTCCATGCTAATTCTCCCATCTCCTTTACCTTCTACAGACTTGTCAGCCATAAGTATTGTAGCGGCCTTATAGCGCTTACCATCTATCTGCTTGTAATAGGAAATACTCTTTGCTTTAAGCTCTAAAATTACTGCTTCCAGTTCGCGTTCTTTTTCACCAAGCTGCTCATCCATGAGCTCAATTTTATCCTCCAGTTCTTTGATTTTTTTAGAGTTTTCAGGTTTAGGAGCAGGCTTTTCTTTTGTGGATTTAAGCTGTTTTTTCTGGTTAGCCATTTCCTCTTTCTGGGAAGTAGTTTCTGCTTTTAGTTTGGCATTATCGTTCTCTAATCCGGCCTTTTCTTTGGTAAGCTTTTCGTTCTCGGTTTTGAGTTTCGCTACCTCACTGCTTAAAGCTGTTTTTTCAGTCACGACCTCTTCTTTCTCCTTGATTAGTTGATCATTCGACTTTTTCAGCTTATCAATTTCAGCTTGAAGCTGGGAGTTTTTTGAAACCAGTTCATCCTTCTCACCCTTCAGAGTCTCCATCTTAGACTTCCAGTAGCGATAGGTGAAGTAGACGCCAATTAGGCAACTAACGATAAGTAGTCCGAGTATTTCTAGTATTGCAGTAGTCATTTGTTGGTAGTTAGATTGATGGTCACCCTTCGGTTTAGTTTTCTATTGGCTTCACTTGTGTTGGGAGCGTAAGGTTCGTTTTCACCTTTACTCATGATGTTGATTTCCGCATTCCTAATCACCTTTTGGAATTGCACTTTCAAAGCATCTGCTCTTTCCTGGCCGAGTTTGAGATTGTACTTTTCCGATCCCAAATCACAAGTATGTCCCACAAGTAAGACATTCAACTTACGTTCATTAATGACCGCATTCATGCTGTCAAGGAAGCCAGCGAATTGCTCAGGGTTGTTGAGGGCTTTAGAGTCCTTTTTGAATGTAAATACTTTTTCGATATCCAACGCAGCGGGAGGCTCTTCTTTCACCTCTACCACTTGATTCGCAATGGAGTCAATTGGGAGTTCACTGGCTTTTGGATTAGCTTCTGCGGTACTTATTTCATCATCTAGGTTTTTGATATTGGTCACGTAATACCATGTCCCAAAAACGGACCAAACGAAAAAGGCGATAATTCCTAATACGACGTTTTTATTCATCCAATGAAAGTACAAAATGAATCAATGCCACCAAAGGGAGTTGATGAATTAGTGTGTTACACTTTCGTTAAGTATTCATCCCATAATCCCTTTCGACCAGTGAAATTCTGGTTTTATATGCAGCATACCAATCAGAACGACCCTTTTGTTGCGCGATTTGATGATCCGTATTGGCTTTCCAATTTCTAATGGATTCTAAGTCCTTCCAGTAGGAAACGGTAATACCAAGTCCATCACGAGCAGTCTCCATCCCCAAGTAACCGTCTTGTTGCTGAGCGAGCGATACCATCAGATCGGCTGTGTCTTCATATCCTTCGACGTTATCCTTCAACAAACTTGTGAAGATAACAGCGTAGTAGGGAGGTTCTGGAGTTTCTGCGACAGACATCAGCGACTGTTTTGAATCGATGTATTAGCTATTTTGTCATATAAAGTTTGATGACCTTTTGAAAGGAGCATTGTGACGAAATATACAATGACAATTACCTGTGGAATAATCCAAAGTGACCATATCAATACGTCAAACTCAATTCCATCTTTGCTGTATTGATAAGCCCAAATTACCCCGGCATGACCTATTTCCCAGGGGATGATTTTTAAAATATTCCGGGTCAAAATACCATTTCCCAGAGAGGGATTATCAACTTTTATCCCGTTGGCTTTTTTTCCAACAGTTCCTTTCCATTTTGATTTCTCCATGAAAAAGAAATAACAAAATACAGGAAGTGTAAGCGTAAGAAAAGCAATGAGTTGAGTACCCAATGCTCCGAATGTTAATTGGTCAAATCCCGTGGTTTTGCTAATGAAAAAGGTTAAGCCTACATAAGCGCCAAGTATTATATAGTCAATTACGAATGCAGCAATACGTCTAAGGATGAGCTTCATATTATTACCATTCAGTATGGAAGATACCTTCACGGTCAACACGCTCGTAAGTGTGAGAACCGAAGTGATCGCGCTGTGCTTGGATCAGATTCAGTGGCAACCTGCCAGATCTGAACGCATCAAAGTAGCTGAGCGCTGAAGATAATGCTGGTACAGGAATTCCACTTGTTACCGCGAAACTCACAATAATTCTCGCATCGCCCTCTACTGTCTTGAGCTTGTGAATAAAGTTTTGGTCGAGCATGAGATTTTGAAGACTTGGATTCTTATTAAAAGCCTTTCTGATATCCTCCAATAACGCAGCTCTTATGATACAGCCTCCTCTCCAAATTTTAGCTGTTGTCTCCAAGTTCAGGTTGTAATCGTATTCTTTGGATGCTGCTGCCAGCTGAGACATGCCTTGTGCATAGGTAACGATAAATGCAAATATCAAAGCATGCTCTAAGGTATGTGCGTCAGGTTTATCATTTACTCTTGAAGGTGTATGATACAGTTTATCTGCTTCTACACGGAGTTCCTTGAATGAAGAGATCGCACGCATAGTAACAGCCGAATCTATGGATGGAATAGGAATCCCCATGTCCATAGCGTTTTGACTGGTCCATTTGCCAGTACCTTTTTGCTTGGCTTTGTCTAGGATCATATCCACTAGATCATTGCCAGTGAGATCATCTTTCTTCTTGAAAATTTCAGCAGTTATTTCTACTAAGAAGGACTGCAGCTCTCCTTTATTCCACTCGCTGAAAAGTCTCCCCAATTTGGCATTGGAATAGTCAATACCTTTTTTGGCTACATCATAGATCTCAGAAATCAATTGCATCAAGCCGTACTCAATACCATTGTGAACCATTTTGACGTAATTCCCAGCCGAACCTCTACCCATATATTCCACACATGGCTCACCATTTACTTTGGCAGAAGCCGCTTCGAAAATAGTACGTACATGTTCGTAAGCTTCTTTGTTGCCACCAGGCATAATACTCGGACCAAATCTTGCGCCTTTAGCTCCACCAGAGACTCCCGCCCCGAAGAAGTGAATGCCTTTTTCCTCTAAATAGGTTATTCTTCTTTCTGTATCTGGGAAGTAAGAATTCCCACCATCGATCAAAATATCTCCTTTGTCCAGATGTGGTAGTAAAGTTTCGATTACAGAATCCACCGGCTTACCAGCGGGTACAAGCATCATGATTTTACGAGGACTTTTTAGAGCCTTTACAAATTCTGCTGCATCTTGGGTGCCGTCAACGGTCACCTTGGAACCTTCAGCCTTCAGAGCATCTACTTTCTCTTGATCAGTATCTAGTCCAATGGACGAAAATCCATGGTCTGCTACGTTCAAAATGAAATTTCTTCCCATTACCCCTAAACCTACCAGTCCAAAATCGAAATCATCCGCCATTATGCTTTAATTTTATGTGCTTAATTAGTCTCACTAAGTGCTGATTATTCCAATTCTCTAGCATTAGTGAGAGTTTTAAATTTAATTGAGTGAAATTAACGTTTCCTAATCTATAATCTAACAAATGGTTGAAAATGATAACCAGATACTGGTAATATTCGGTGCTTCGGGTGACCTCACTGCTAGAAAACTAATACCAGCGATATACAATCTTTATCGTAAGAATTACCTCCCCAAACAATATGCAATTGTTGGAGTTGGTAGATCCAAATTTGACGATGAAAATTATCGGAAGAAGGTGGTTTATGAAAACGAGCATCTCAAGAACAAAGTTGAGGGGGCTGATTTGGATAAGTTTGCGAATCTTATCTATTATCATGCAATGGATACCAAGAGTCAGGAGGATTATCAAGTTTTGGCGGATAGACTATATTCCATAGATGCTGACTATCATACGAATTGCAATGCTATTTTTTATCTCTCAGTTCCTCCGAGTTTATATTCGGTAATCCCCAAAAATTTGGCAAGTGTAGGCTTGCATAGTGAGGATAAAGGATGGAGCAGAGTGATTATTGAAAAGCCTTTCGGTTATGATTTGGAATCGGCAAAAGCACTAAATAAAAGCTTGCTTGAAGACTATAAGGAGGATCAGATTTATCGAATAGACCATTATTTAGGGAAGGAGACGGTCCAGAATCTTTTAGTCACGAGGTTCTCTAATAGCATCTTCGAGCCCCTTTGGAATAGGAATTATATCCACCGTGTGGAAATCACATCAGCGGAATCAGTTGGGGTAGAGAAAAGAGGAGGCTACTATGAAGGATCTGGAGCCATGAGAGATATGGTTCAAAACCACTTACTCCAGCTCATAGGGCTGGTGGCGATGGAACCTCCCGTGAAAGCTGACGCATTGAGTATCAGGAATGAGAAATTGAAAGTATTTCAATCGCTCAGACCACTAACAAAAGAAGAATATAAAACAAATGTGATTAGAGGCCAGTATGTGGCTAGCCATATCAAGGGTGAGGAAGTGAAGGGTTATCGAGAAGAAGAAGGCGTGAGCCCCGAATCTAAAACCGAGACCTTTGTAGCACTTAAATTTTTTATAGATAACTGGCGATGGGCGGGTGTTCCGTTTTATATTCGATCAGGTAAAAAGATGCCCACAAGGGTTTCGGAAATAGTCATCCATTTTAAGCCTAATCATCATCATCTTTTCCAGAACAATGATGTGGTGAACAAACAGAATATGCTGATCATCAGAATTCAACCAAATGAAGGTATTTTGATCAAATTTGGGATGAAGGTGCCTGGTGCAGGATTTGAGGTTGAGACAGTGAATATGGATTTTCAATATTCTGATCTTACCGATGCGTATGTTCCCGATGCTTATGAGAGATTGCTTTTGGACTGTATGCAGGGTGATGCTACGCTATATGCACGTGGAGACAGTGTTGAGGCGGCATGGGAGTTTATTGATCCAATACTAAAAGCTTGGAAAGAAGATCCGAGTATTCCAGTTCATGGTTATCCAGCGGGTACTTGGGGGCCTGAGAATGCTGATGATCTGATCGAAGGAGAAAAAATGCAATGGAGATATCCCTGTAAAAATCTAGCAGATGATGGGATCTTTTGCGAGTTATAAGTTGAACACGATTACCATTAACGAATACGATTACGTTTATGAACAATAAGATTTTTGAGACTCCAAAAAAGACGGCAGAGGCGTTTGGGGATTACTTGATGGGGCAAGCAGAGAAGGCCGAGTTTTATCATTGCGCACTATCTGGAGGGACAACACCTAAGTTGTTATTTGACTACTTAGCCAAAGAGTATGCTAATTCTGAATTGTGGAGCAAGATATACTTCTACTGGGGAGATGAGCGATGTGTTCCTCCTGAGGATAATGAGAGTAATTACAAAATGACTAAGGAGCATTTGCTGGATAAAATCAGTACTCCGGCGGAGAACATTATTAGGATACATGGCGAAAACGATCCAGCCAATGAAGCGGAGAGGTATGCTAATGAGCTAATGGAAAATGCTCCAACTTTGAAAGGTTTGCCAGTATTTGATATGATTATTCTTGGCATGGGAGAAGATGGACATACGGCTTCTATTTTTCCTCATCAAATGGAATTAATGTCTTCTGAGCGATTATGTGAGGTAGCTACGCACCCAACTTCTGGTCAGAAGCGAGTAACATTCACTGGACATGTGATTAACTCAGCAAGAGAGGTCGTTTTTTTAGTTACCGGGGCGGGTAAGCGTCACAAAGTAAAAGAGATTTTTGAAAAGAAGGGTGACTATGGATCTTATCCAGCGGCTCATATTTTCCCAACTGAGGGTAAACTTTCATGGTTTATGGACAAAGAAGCAGCTTCATTACTGAAAATAAGCTAACTCAAAAATAGGTTATATAGAGAGCCTCTTTCGGAAACGTGAGAGGTTTTTTTAATTTCACTAAATTCATATATCACGCTAGTTTCCTCCTGAGTCCTGCAAATGAGGTCAATGTAACATTGGTGACAATAATGCACTCCTGGATATCATAGCATTGCAATAAAAAAGTAATTGAAATGGGAATATTAGGAAATCTATTTGGAGGATCAAGTAAAACTGTTGAACAATACCTAAGCGAAGGTGCACTGATTGTGGATGTAAGAACTCCAGGAGAATTTCAGGGTGGTCATGTCGCTGGGTCAAAGAATTATCCTTTGCAGAGTATAGGCAAAAACGTTTCGGAGCTCAAGAAATTGAATAAGAAACTAGTGTTATGTTGTGCTTCTGGGATGAGAAGTGGACAAGCTACGAGTATATTAAAAGGTGAAGGTCTCGACTGTGTGAATGGTGGAGGTTGGATGAAGGTAAATGGCTTAGTGTAGTTAAGAAGATTATTAGGTTGGATTAGGTGATTGAGTCAGAGGTTTGCTTTTCAAGCAAGCCTCTTTCTTTTTTTGGCCACCAATTGCAAATGGCAAGTCTTTGAATTGTAGCATAACGAGTATGATGTAACCTCTTGCATTTTATTTTTTTGTTAAAATTTCATCTGACTGGATTTCAGATGTGTTGACCCTATTCGTCCAAAGAGGAAATTTCCGGGGGCGTCTGGTTCACTACTTATGAAGAACTCTTTTGCAGCAATTTGGAGTTCTTCCATGCTAATCTGTCCATCGCCATTTCGGTCAATTAACCGAAAGCATTCGTTGGCAAAACGAACTTCTACTCTGCAGGATACGAAGATGCTTAGAAATTCAAGCCTTGAAATTTTCACATCTCCATCCTTATCAAAGACCTTTTGGATACGATAAACGAGTTTTTGGATGTTCCGCTCAATTGTTGATTCGTCTTGCTCAAAAAAGTGCTTGTTAATAAACTGAATCCACTGATCAAGTGTAATGAATAGCAATCTGCTATTCGCAAAATGTTGAACAATTTCTTTCCAGATGGTTTCTCCATCTGCCTTAAGGGATACTTCTTGTGAATCTTTATTCAGTATGCTGGTGAAGACATCAATATTGGCAATGATGCCGTCAAAATCTGATTTTTCGATTTTTCCATTGTGGTCAAAATCTATGATGTTGAATAAATGGGTAAGTTTTTCAATTTGTAGTTGACTAGGCATAGCGGTGAGTTTTTAGGTGGTAAATGAATGGATTTAATGCGTCATTAGAAGTTTTTTGAAATTAAAACTGATAACCAAAAGTAACGAATGGTAAATTCTCCTCATCTGTAAAAGCTATGTTTCCGGTAATGATAAATTGATTCAATGGAGCAAGTGAAAGTCCAAATCCTTTTCCAGCATGCCACGTAGAAGACGACTCGTCATCCAACCAAATACGCCCTATATCATGGAACGCTATCAGGCCAACACTAGCAGGAAAGAGATAGCTTCTAAAGGAAAATAGTTGTAGCCGTAGATCCACATTGTGATAAAGGGATGAGTTACCAACAAAACGCGTCCGCCTGAATCCTCGAATGGTTTCTTTCCCAAGTACAGCGCCATTGAAAAGTTCAAGTTCTCCAAAAGTTACATTAGCACCTATACGATTAGCTATGGTCAATCG
>CAYGPP010000031.1:0-31400 GCA_964351885.1 uncultured Marinoscillum sp. | reverse complement strand
AACTATTCTTGAAAAGGAATTGTGGAAGAAAAATGTGGGACATACTGGATTCGAACCAGTGACCTCTGCCCTGTCAAGGCAGCGCTCTAAACCAACTGAGCTAATATCCCTAGAATGGACTGCAAAAATAGAAGAAGGGAGCGGATAAAAAAATGCTGGTTGATTTTGAGAGAGAAATAGCGATAATTATCTCAATAAAAAAAGAGCTCACGACTTTCGTCGTGAGCTGAAGAACTATTCTACTACTTCTCCACTAAAATATAAATAGGTGTACTCCTCAGAAGCCGTGGTTTTGATTTTAATATTCTTTTTGAACATGCCTGCTTTACTAGAGGTGAAAGACGCCCTAATAGCGGCAGATTCACCCGGAGCTATTTCATTTTTAGAATACTTTACATCAGTACATCCGCATGACCCCTTCGCCTCTAGTATAGTCAGAGCCTCATCAGACTCGTTGGTAAATCGGAAGTCAAGCGCTTTAATCTCTCCTGCATTTACTTCACCAAGTTCCAAATTTGTTGAGCTCCATTTAAGCGGACTAACGGCTGCTACAGCAGCTACGGCGATTCCTAAGCATAAAATCATTGATACTTTTCTCATAATAGTTTTCGTTTTGTTGAGCTCCAAAAATGTCGTCTTCCCGCTATCATAATTGTTAACGACTCGCCAATACTTGTTAATGAGATGTTAAGGATTTCTAAAAGGTGAGGGAAGAGACTATTTTACAAGAGATGAAAAATACACCCATACAGTTTTTGGTAGTGCTGGGCACATTGTCAATGATCGCAATACTGATAGTTCAGGTCTATTGGGTAACCCAAGCAATCGACAGAGAAGAGGAGCAATTCAATCACTCAGTACAAATGGCCATGAGAAATGTGGTAGAATCCCTCTGTCAAATCAACGGTAACGACATTCCGTCCAATGATCCTATAGATCAGCTATCTCGGAATTATTTTATTGCAAGAACCAACTATAAGATTGATTTAAAGTCATTAGATTATTTACTAAAGGCAGAGTTACAAAATCGGAATATCGATGAGGACTATGAATATGGCGTCTATGACTGCCAGACTGATCGGATGGTTTATGGTGATTTTGTATCACTTCAAGATCAAAATTCTGAGGTAAAGCCCACGGGACAATTACCCAAATTAGTCAACGACGAGTATTATTTTGGAATTTACTTTCCGGGGAAAACTGCAGGTTTGGTGAGCAACCTTGGTCTTTGGCAGGTGACTTCAGGGTTGACTTTATTGATCCTTATTTTCTTTAGCTACGCTTTATTCATCATTTTGAAGCAAAAAAGGCTAAGTGAGATCCAGCGTGACTTTATTAATAACATGACACATGAATTCAAAACCCCATTGGCTACACTTCAGGTCTCCACGGAAGTACTTAGCCAAGAGGCAGTCAGTGATAGGCAAAAGCGTTATGCTGATATAGTCAAACAGGAGCTTTCTCGAATGGAAGTCCATGTTAACCAATTGTTGGAAACGTCTCTCTTAGATCATCAAGAGCCAAGAAAAGAATCCATACCTGTGTTAAGGGCACTTTTGGATCAATGTGATCATTTCAAAGCAATCACCACAAAAGAATTTGAAACCTCCTTTGAGAACTTATCATCTAAATGCCAAGTATTATCAGACCCCCGAGTTTTCGAAACATTGGTTTTTAACCTTTTGGATAATGCCTTCAAGTATGGCGATCGGACAATTTCAATTAATGCATGGGAGTCAGATAAGGATTGTTTTTTGGAAATTAAAAATGACGGAAGAACTATTTCCAAGAAAGATCAGTCGAAGATTTTTGAAAAATTTTACCGCGTAAGCGAAGGAGATCTACATGATGTGAAGGGCTTTGGACTTGGATTGTACTTTGTAAAGCGTGCGCTCAAAAAAATGAAAGGAAAAGTCTCAGTCCAATCAGCCAACGGAAATACCTCGTTTCTCTTATCTATCCCAAAAAATAATGAATAAGCCAAGAATTTTATTAGCTGAAGACGACACGAACTTGTCTTTTGTTATCAGTGATCATTTAATTCTTGAAGGATTTGAAGTGATAAGCGCAACTAATGGGGTAGAAGGCTTGGCGGAGTTCGAGCGGTATCCTTTTGACCTCTGTGTGCTGGACGTAATGATGCCTAAAATGGATGGATTTAGTCTAGCAATGGAAATAAGAAAGCGAGATGAACTAGTTCCCATCCTGTTTCTCACGGCACGATCAATGGAGGAAGATCGCTTGAGGGGTTTTGAAGTTGGCGGTGATGACTATATTTCAAAACCATTTTCTATAGCTGAACTAACCCATAGAATTCGCGTATTCATTAGACGCACTAAGGACACCAATAACTCATCAAAAAAGCTAATTAAGGTAGGATGCTTTGAAATAGATGAGCAAAACCTACTGATCAAAGGCAATAATGGGAATATTCAGATGACCCAGATGGAAGCAGACTTGCTTCAATTACTCCTTAAAAATAAAAACCAACTCGTCAAGCGTGAAGATATCCTAGTATCCATATGGGGTGAAAACGATTACTTCAAAGGAAGAAGCTTAGACGTATTCATCTCTAGGCTCAGAAAATATATGAAAGAGGATACCTCCCTTGAAATTAGAAATCATCATGGTGTGGGTTTTTCCCTGATCGATGACCATTTTTCCAGTTAAGCATTCTCTCCAATTAGCCATTAACTATCTCAACATTTTTAAACAGTTTTTAACTACTGTTAAAAAAGGTTAATCCCAAACGCTAAGGGCACTTTTGAAGTAGATTTGAGTTATGAAACGATCAACCATTCGATGGATTGTTGGGCTGATGAGTCTCGCACTATTGGGTCTTATCGGATTCCAGTGGTACTGGATAGACACGGTTATTCGTGCCAATGAAGAGCGCTTCAAGAAGGATGCGATTGAAGCCTTACATGCTGTCTCTGAAAAGCTAGAAAAGCAGGAGGCACTCTTCGCTTTTAACCAATCCATAGCATTCGCCAATGCTTTTGGGGGATCACAGAATTTTCAATATCAACAGATACCTGGCTCAAATCAAACTGTGACCATTAAGGATACTATCAAAAATAATGGGATGGGATTCGATATCATCATTGATTATCAGGCTTCATCTTCGCAGGGCTATTTTCATTCACCAGATAATAGTCAGCAACAAAACCGGCAGAGCAATAGCAGTCAGATAGATTTGCAAGAAATGCAGGATTTCAGAGCCAAGGCTGCCAAAAAATCAGAAATGGTTTTCAAGGTTTTAGAAAACATGCTTTATCCCGACAGGTCTATTTTGGCTCGATTCAATCCAGACCAACTTGATTCACTACTTAGAAGTGAGTTTTCAGAGAGAGGAATAGACATTTCTTTTGACTATGCTGTTTTTTCCCCACTGCGAAGCAGGTTTTTACTAGTCAACAACCGAGAAAAGCAGCAAGCCCTTGCCGAAAGTGAACTCCGTGCCAGCCTATTCCCGAATGACCTTACTGGTGAGCAAAATTGGCTGATGGTCAATTTTCCAGCGAAACAGCAATTCCTTTTACGAAAAATTTGGTTGACCATGGCCAGTTCTGGGCTGCTGATCTTGGTGATTCTCACCTCCTTCGGCTACTCGATTAGGACTATCATCAAACAAAAGAACCTCTCTGAGATGAAAAACGACTTCATCAATAACATGACTCATGAGCTGAAAACACCAATCGCTACTATCTCATTAGCCTGTGAGGCACTAACAGATAAAGAGATCGCGCAGATCGATGGGATGAGAGATCGATATCTGGGTATGATCAATGCTGAGAATAACAGACTCGGCGAGCAAGTAGAGCGTGTTCTGCAAATGGCGGCATTTGACAGGAATGATATAGAGTTGAAAAACGAAATATTGGATTTGCGAGAACTGGTCCAATTGGCAGTGCAGAAGACTTCTCTGCAAGTAGAGTCCCGGAAAGGAACAATCAAACTCATTGATAATGCATCGGATGTTACGGTTTGGGGGGATCAAACGCATCTCATTAATATCCTGGTCAACTTACTGGACAATGCCAACAAATATTCCGAAGACAGCCCAGAAATAAGCGTTCGTTTATTTAATCAATCACACAACATACTTGTTGCTATTCAGGATAGGGGAATTGGAATGTCAAAGGAGGCTATCCAGCATATTTTTCAGAAGTTCTATCGTGTCCCAACCGGAAATATTCATAATGTAAAAGGGTTTGGGTTGGGATTAGCTTATGTTAAAAACATGATAGATCTCCACCAAGGAGCTATATCTGTCGAAAGTGAGCAGGGGAAAGGCAGTAAGTTTACAATCACATTACCAAATGATAATGGAACCATATAGAATATTACTCGCTGAAGATGACACCAATCTTGGTCAAATTCTGAACGAATATCTAACACTTAAAGGCTTCAAAACAACCCTATGTCGAGATGGCGAAGTAGGAGCAAATACTTTCAAGCCTGGAAAATTTGATCTTTGCATACTGGATCTAATGATGCCAAAGAAAGACGGCTTTCAACTGGCACATGAGATCAAAGAGATCGAACCGGGCATCCCCATTATTTTTCTGACTGCCAAGTCCATGAAAGAAGATGTAGTTAAAGGTTTCAAAATAGGAGCTGATGACTATATCACCAAACCCTTCAGCATGGAAGTGCTTCTGATGAGAATTAAGGCTGTGTTGAACAGAACTCACAAGAGTCCAAGTGAAAAAGAACTTCCTGATGAATTGGTCATCGGAACCTTGAGGTATCAGCATGCCAGCAATACACTAATTGTACCTGATGGTGAGATTAAACTCACGACTAAAGAAAATGAATTACTAAAGCTCCTTCTAGAGAACCTAAATCAAACAGTTACTCGGACAGTTGCATTAAAGAAAATATGGAAGGACGACTCCTACTTCAACGCCCGGAGCATGGACGTATACATCGCCAAATTGAGAAAACACCTCAAGAGTATTGAGTCTCTCAAGTTGCTAACAGTGCATGGGGAGGGATTTAAAATAATAAACCTGAAATAAGGTTCTATTTCATATGCATATGATAGATCACTTATAGTTTCCTCCAATTAATTGGCATAGAGTATATTTGTTAGTGATCTAAACAACTTTTTAACTCCAACCAATAAAGTTCTTATGCTACTAGTTCCTTCTCTCTCTGTAATTAAAGGTAGAACCACTCGGCTGGCTCAAGGCGATTACAAAAACGAGAAAGTGTACGACTCTAGTCCATTATATGTCGCTGAGAAATTTGTAGATCATGGTATCCGTCGAATTCATTTGATTGACTTGGAGGGAGCTAAAAATGGAAAAACTGTCAATTATCCAACTCTGGAGCTCATTACTGGTCATACCAATCTAGAAGTAAATTTTACTGGTGGAATTCAAACAGATGGAGACGTCAGCAAGTCATTTGAGTATGGTGCAGAAAGTATAGCTGCGGCAACAATTGCGGTAAAGAATAAAGAGTTATTCTCCAATTGGGTCATGTCATATGGAAGAGAGAAAATTGCACTCAGCGCGGATGCCCTAGATGGATTGATCAAAGTAGGTGGCTGGCAACAAGAAACCAAGATTAAACTTGAAGACCATATTGGGTACTTCTACGATAGAGGTTTGAAATATCTGAAAACCACAGACATCTCTAAAGACGGAGTGATGGAAGGTCCAGCCTTCGAACTGTATGCAAGATTGAGAAAAGAGTTTCCTGAGCTATGTATTTTCGCTAGTGGAGGAGTCCGACACATGGACGATATCAAAAAGCTTAGTGATTTAGGACTTTATGGAACAATCTTCGGAAAGGCCTTCTACGAAGGGAGTATTACGCTAAAAGACTTAGAGAATTTTTCAAAGAAATAAAAGACTAAAACTCGTACTCTAGCTTTTCGTTACCCGAAGCATCTTCGGTGTATTTCATCTTGTAGATGTAGTAAAACACGAAGTTAAATTTTGACACAGAATTTGTTTCTGTTGTGTCCTGTTTCGGCTCAGTGCTTGGCTTTAATTTAGCCTCCGATAAATTACCCTCCTCTACAACTAAAACGTTAGGGTCTAAAGTCAATTCTCTCTCAATACCAGAGCGCTCCTCATCATTCGTACTTGCCAATACAGAAAAATTACTCAGCAAGATGATCGTAATCAGTGATATGGTGATTGCTATTTTCAGAGTTGTGAAGATACATTAAAATTACCAATATGATGAAATAGCATTGTTTTGTGGTGCTTCTCTAGAATTCACGTGAACCATAATAACAGTGCCTATGATAATCAAATGGAAGATTATTTTGAATAATAAATAATGTCATGTTGGTTATTTGGCGTAATCAGTTTTTGGCAAAAAAAAATAGCGAATAACAAAACTCTCGAACTTCTAATGTTTTGATCCCTAAATCAATTACTTATAGTTAGACCAAAGATAGATTCCAACTTCCACCCTTTGATACCAAGAACCTTGGCTATTCGATAGCATGGTAAAGGCCATTAAATTGGTTTTAAAATAATGAACAATTAGTCATATTATTCTTGATTAGATGACAACACTCTCGCATTAGGGTACAAATGTTTGATTTCGTGCCAATAGCCTTCCTCCCATTTTACCCTATTCGTTTTATCCATTTTTTTACCTCTAAAAGACCCTGATACTGCCCTGTCAATGATTGGCCACCAAAGACTTTCCGTATTTCTATCCCATAGTATGAAACTTTCTAACCCCTCAAGAACCCTCTGGTCGCTATATGTAAAGCCACTAACACCAAATGTGAGCGTATGCCCATCAATAGTCCTATCGTAAACAGCAGTCAGGTCTGCTAAATAGCAAAAAACGATAGCTATAGAATTACCGTCAACAACATCATTTATCGTTTCGTATTTTCTTAAGAGCGTAAGAGGATAAACACGAACATTACCGTCTGCTTTGAAGACGGAAACTACCTTTTCTAAGCTGTCGAAATTACTTCTATTTATGTGCTCGAATTTAGGATTTCTTAATGCATTGAAATGCTCTCGACCTAAGCCATTATTCAATTTGCATGGATCAAGTGTCCAATTGGTAACCCTAAAGTGAGTTGAGGAATCTTCACCTCCCCATAAAAAGAAATCTTCACCCTTTTTATAGAAAAGCCCCTGATCAAATATATAGTTGTGGCAATCACCTTCGCTTTTTAAACCGTCTGGCTCCAAAGGAGACTGTGCTTCTTGATCTTTACAAGAAACTAGTATTAGCTGCACAAGGCAAAAACCAATTAAGATTCGAAACGAGGACATTTCAATAAAAGTACTTTAATAGATGCAAGCAACGTGAATGATGACCTTCTTCTTAACTACAATTGTCATCCTCAATACTCGGTGTAGAGTTTTATAAGTTCTAGACTCTGGTCGTAAAGTTTTTAACATGTCCAAAAAAGTAAGTTGTTCAAGCTGAAAGTGATTAGTCGAAGTATTTAGCAAAAAAAACTCCCTGACAAAGCAAGCCCGTCAGGGAGATAAAAAAATTGTCTCTTAAATGGGTGGAAGATGGGGTTCTGACGCTGCGGCCAGCATCAAGACTTCAGCGAAGCTGAGCGTCTTGACTCGAACCTCCGTCATATTTCTCAATGAACGCTCGTAGACGTTCAGAATTCAAATTCTTTAGTTTTCTCTCTAGCAACAAAGCTTCTGATCTAGTAGATTTTTCAGTTGACCAAACTAATTCCCAGGGGCATCCAGAGGCCGTATATTTCTCGTAACCAGCATTATGCCGACTCACTCGTTCAGCTAAATTTTTAGTCTGACCTTTGTAAAATGATTGCTTTGACTCACAATATAGGATGTAGACAAAAGACATTTCTTCAAAAAAATCCCCCTACCAATTTACTCAGTAGGAGGATAAAAAAAATTGTCTCTTAAATGGGTGGAAGATGGGGTTCTGACGCTGCGGTCAGCATCAAGACTTCAGCGAAGCTGAGCGTCTTGACTCGAACCTCCGTCATATTTCTCAATGAACGCTCGTAGACGTTCAGAATTCAAATTCTTTAGTTTTCTCTCTAGCAACAAAGCTTCTGATCTAGTAGATTTTTCAGTTGACCAAACTAATTCCCAGGGGCATCCAGAGGCCGTATATTTCTCGTAACCAGCATTATGCCGACTCACTCGTTCAGCTAAATTTTTAGTCTGACCTTTGTAAAATGATTGCTTTGACTCACAATATAGGATGTAGACAAAAGACATTTCTTCAAAAAAATCCCCCTACCAATTTACTCAGTAGGAGGATAAAAAAAATTGTCTCTTAAATGGGTGGAAGATGGGGCTCGAACCCACGACCCTCGGTACCACAAACCGATGCTCTAACCAACTGAGCTACAACCACCATATTGGGCTGCAAATGTAATGGAATATGGGATTATACAAAAAATTAATTGCGTTCAAAAAGTAAGCGCTCACCATTCTTTGATTCGTCAAATTTTCCTCCATTATAAGCCAAATGCCCTGAGACCCAAACTTTATCCACTGTAGATCTAAATGTATGACCTTCAAAAGGTGACCAACCACATTTAGAAAGCACATTATTTTTAGAAACTTGCCAAGGGCTATCCAAATCAACCAAAACCAAATCGGCGAAATATCCTTCTCGGATATAGCCTCTTTTGGATATCTCAAAGCATTCTGCCACTGCATGGCAAGCTTTCTCTACGATCTTCTCAAGACTGATTTTTCCCTCGTGATAGAAGTCTAGGAGAGCCGTCAAAGAATGTTGAACCAAAGGACCACCAGACGGAGCTCCCCCATAGAGATTGTTTTTTTCATCGATTGTGTGAGGAGCATGATCAGTGGCTATCACATCTATCCGATCATCAAGCAGCGCTTTCCATATTTCTGAGCGATCATTGGCGGTTTTCACTGCAGGGTTCCACTTGATCCACTGCGCTTTTTCTTTATAGTCTTCATCAGAAAACCACAAGTGATGAATACAAGCTTCAGAAGTAATCCTTTTTTGTGCCAATGGAATGTCATTAGTAAACAAATTGGTTTCCTTACCTGTAGAGATATGAAGGATGTGCAGTCGTGTGTTGTGCTTCTTGGCTAAGCTTACAGCCAATGAAGAGGACAGATAACAAGCTTCCTCATTTCTAATGATTGGGTGCATCCAAAAAGGAATATTGTCACCGTACTTCTCCTTGTATATCTCCAGATTCTTTCGAATAGTCGGCTCATCTTCACAGTGTGTAGCCATCAGAATAGGAGCATTGGCATACAGTTGATCGAGTGTGTTTTCATTATCTACAAGCATGTTTCCGGTAGAAGAACCCATGAACACTTTGATCCCACAGACGTTTTTTGGATTGGTGTGCATCACTTCCTCCAAATTGTCATTGGTAGCTCCCATGAAGAAAGAGTAATTTGCCAGAGATCGATTTTTTCCAATGAGGTATTTCTCTTCAAGTAATTCTTGGGTGGTCGTTTGGGGAATCACGTTGGGCATTTCCATATATGACGTCACCCCTCCGGCTACTGCCGCTTTTGATTCTGTATAAATTTCAGCTTTGTGTGTTAGTCCTGGCTCGCGAAAGTGAACCTGATCGTCAATTAGTCCGGGCATGAGCACTTTTCCTTTAGCATCAATTTCCTTAAAAGCACCTTCAAGTGATATTGATGAGGCTATTTTCTCAATGTATTGATCTACTATCAAAAGGTCACTTTCTATGATATTGCCTTCATTGACTATTCTAGCGCTTCTGATAATCGTCTTAATCGCCATGATATATCTCTTACTTTAGTTCTACTCTATTTTCTCTATTGGCCAGTTCCCAAGCTGTATAATAAATAAGCTGAGCTCGCTTTTTCATTAGACCAAATTCTATTTTTTCTATGGTATCAGTATGCTTGTGATAGTCCGAATGCGACCCATTGAAATAGAAAATGATGGGCACGCCTTTCTCTGCAAAGTTGTAGTGATCAGAGCGGTAGTAGTATCTATTCGGATCAGTCACAGCGTTGTAAGTGTAGTCCAAATCCATCTTGGTGTATGTCTCATTTACCTCCACTGAAATTTCGTGAAGCTCCTGAGAGAGCCTATCCGCACCTATCACATATACATAAGGTTCTTTTCCTTCATGTTGGGGGTCAATTCTTCCTACCATATCCACGTTGAGGTTAGTCACCGTATTCTCTATCGGAAAGATCGGATGATTCACATAATATTCACTGCCGAGAAGCCCTTTTTCCTCGCCCGAAACGAAAAGGAACAAGACACTTCGTTTCGGTTTTTTATCTGCTTTTGCTCCTTCAGCAAAGGCTTCTGCTAGTTCTAAAACCGTAGTGACTCCAGAGCCATCATCATCAGCGCCATTGTTAACAGTCCCGTCTGCATTGATCCCTACATGATCATAGTGTGCCGATATAATCAACACCTCATCTGGCTTATCAGTCCCTTCTATAAATCCCATTACATTTTCAGCCATGATATCTTCTAATAGCATGTCTGAGTTAAGAATAATTCTACCAACCTTCCCCGTACCCTCAGCCTTTAGTTTGTCATAATCCATTTCGAAAATCCATGCGGCCAAGTCTGGCGTTCCAATGATTATTTTATTCGAACTATTATTCACTTCCAGCGAAAGTTTTGGCTGCCTTAATCTCCTCTCATATCGAGACATCATAAAGTCAAATCGACTTTGATCCTCACTTATTAGGATCACTCCCGCAGATTTCATTTTCTCCAATTGTGGAACGAGAGTGCGCCAATTAGTCAATTCAGAACTCACAAAGGCAATGTATTTACCTACCACATCCATTTCTTGCATCTCAGTCAAAGACTTTTGACCTGCGAAAACGACATCAACGTATTCTTCTCCCATTGTTTCTTGTCTAGAGTAAAATAAGTAATCTTCAAAATTGGTCTTCAATTCTTCACCTCTGCGCATGTAACCTGTACGGTTGCTTATCTTCTTTATTGGATAAGTTTGGACGTAAGATTTTCCGCCTTCCGTGGGGACACACGCGGCTAGCCCCATAGCTTCAAGCTGCTCTGCGATATATTTTGCCGCTTTCTTTTGCCCTGGCTCACCGGTGTTTCTGCCCTCTAGACTATCCGCTGCTATTACAGAAAGCCTCGCATTCAAGTCTTTTTCAGTGATTGTTTTTCCGTATTTAATGGCCGATTTGTTCTGTGCCAGCCCAACTAAACTCAAGCCACATAGCAGAACAGCAGAATAGAGAAATTTCATGAATTTTATTATTTCAAAACTAAATTATACCACAACCTATTAACCCAACTAAGGAATTCAACAAATGTCTAATTCATTATACATTTGCTCCTTGAAAATTAACCACAACTCCCAAATATGACCATTGATCTAAACCAAAGAGTAGCATTTGAGACCCGTCACAATGGTCCGAACCGTGCTGATCAAAATGAAATGGTTTCGGCTCTTAATGCTGATTCTTTAGAAGCGTTAATTAATGAGACGATTCCCTCAAAAATCAGACTAGGAAAGCCACTTAATCTTCCTGCGCCGCTCAACGAATATGAGTATATCAAAGCGCTAAAAAAGACAGCATCAAAAAATAAAATCTTTCGCTCATTTCAAGGGCAAGGTTACTACAATACAGTCGTTCCGGCTGTAATACAAAGAAATATCCTTGAAAATCCGGGTTGGTACACTGCCTATACACCTTATCAAGCTGAAATAGCTCAAGGCAGACTAGAGGCGTTGATCAACTATCAGACAATGGTGACTGACCTTACGGGAATGGAAATAGCCAATGCTTCGCTTCTGGACGAGGGCACGGCTGCCGCAGAGGCCGTAGCGATGCTTTTCAGTAATAGAGGCAAGACAAAAAAAGAGGCTCGAAAATTTCTGGTGGATGAGCAAGTGTTCCCACAAACTTTGGAAATTCTCAAAACCCGTTCTAAGCCGATCGGAATAGATTTGATCGTAGCTGATATGACTCAGTTTGATTTGACCGATCCAGAATTGGTGGGGGTTTTCTTACAGTATCCAGACAATTTGGGAGAAGTTAAAGATAGAGCAAGCTTTGTAGCAGCAGCCAAGAAGAATGAAGTATCTATTGCCGTAGCAACAGATTTACTGAGCCTCTGTCTGCTTACTCCTCCAGGCGAATGGGGAGCAGATGTGGTAGTTGGGACTTCTCAGCGACTAGGTGTGCCTATGGGCTTTGGGGGTCCTCACGCAGCATTTTTTGCAACTAAGGAAGACTTCAAGCGACATATCCCAGGAAGAATCATCGGTGTTTCTAAAGACAAAGAGGGTAACCCGGCCTATAGAATGGCACTCCAGACCAGAGAGCAACATATCAAACGTGAGCGGGCAACGTCAAATATTTGTACCGCACAAGTTCTATTAGCCGTGATGGCATCTATGTATGCTGTATATCACGGTCCAAAAGGCCTTAAAGGAATAGCGGCAAGAGTTCATGGCTTAGCCAAATCCGCAACTCATGCTCTCAATAGCATCGGGCTTCTCAACGAAAACACACACTTTTTCGATACACTCCGCATCGCAATGGATGATACGCAGTTAGCTCGGCTAAAAGAGGGTGCTATTGCGAGAGAAATGAATTTCAGATATCTCGAAGGGAAGGTTTTGATCTCTTTTGATGAAACGCATACGCCGGCTGATGCTCAGGAAGTAACTGATGCTTTGGCGGAGGCAGTGGGTAAACCATACGCAACGATTGCTACGGAAGTAACCCTGGGTTACCCGTCAAATTTGAGTCGATCAAGCGAATTTATGACTCACGAAGTGTTCAATTTCTACCAAACTGAGCACGAAATGCTCCGATACATGAAGCGATTGGAGAACAAAGATTTGTCGCTCGTACACTCAATGATATCACTTGGATCATGTACCATGAAGCTCAATGCCACCACAGAGATGATTCCTGTGACATGGCCTGAGTTTGGTAACATCCATCCATTTGCTCCAAAAAATCAAACGGAAGGCTATACCGAAATGATCGGTGAACTGCATGACTGGCTCGCAGAAATCACAGGATTTGCTGCTGTCTCCTTCCAGCCAAATTCTGGAGCTCAAGGGGAGTTTGCCGGTTTGATGGTAATCAGAGCGTTTCATCAAGCGCACCACAATCACCATAGAAATATCACCTTGATACCATCTTCTGCGCATGGCACCAACCCTGCTAGTGCTGTGATGGCAGGTATGCAGGTAGTCATTGTGAAGTGTGATGACCTGGGTAATATTGATTTAGAGGATTTGAAATTAAAAGTGACTCAGCATAGTGAAAATCTTGGCGCGCTGATGATCACCTATCCTTCCACACATGGTGTTTTTGAGGAAAGTATTATTGAGATATGCGAGATGATTCACGAGAATGGTGGACAAGTTTATATGGATGGTGCTAATATGAACGCCCAAGTAGGACTTACATCACCAGCCATGATCGGAGCAGATGTTTGCCATCTGAACCTTCACAAGACTTTCTGTATTCCTCATGGAGGTGGAGGTCCTGGCATGGGACCAATTGGAGTAGCTGCTCATTTAGCACCATTTCTGCCAGGTTCTTCTAATGTTGGTGTAGATGATGTTTATGTGTCAAGTGCTCCGTTCGGGAGTGCAAGTATACTGCCTATCTCACACGCCTATATCGCCATGATGGGAGCTGAAGGCTTAAAAACAGCTACTGAATTAGCTATTCTCAATGCTAACTATATCGGTAAAAGACTCGAAGGCCATTATCCGGCATTGTATGCCAATGAAAAAGGTAGAAATGCCCATGAGTTGATAATTGATTGTAGAGACTTTAAGAAGTATGGAGTGGAAGTAGAAGATATCGCGAAGCGATTGATGGACTATGGATATCATGCTCCTACGGTTTCTTTCCCAGTAGCAGGCACTATGATGATAGAGCCAACAGAGAGTGAAGGAAAATCAGAAATGGACAGGTTCTGTGATGTGATGATTTCTATCCGTAAGGAGATAGAAGAAGTAATTTCTGGTGTGGTTGATAAAGACAATAACGTTTTGAAAAACGCACCACACACTCAGCGAACGGCTTTAGCCGAAAATTGGGAATTACCTTATTCTAGAGAAAAAGCCGTCTTCCCATTACCAGCATTGAGACACAACAAGTTTTGGCCATCTGTGAGTAGAATAGATAGCGCATATGGGGATAGAAACCTCATGTGCAGCTGTGTCCCTCTTTCAGAGTATGCGGAAGCTTAATTCTGTTTGCTGAACCAAAAAAAACCTCCAAGATCCGTACAAATCGGTTCAAAATCTTGGCGGTTTTGATTTTTAAACAATCTCCTTTCAAAGCCGTCATTTCGAACCCGACCAAAGGAGGAGGGAGAAATCTCATAGCTACTTTTAGGAACGTGTTCTGCTGCTAAGCGGGAGACTTCTCGTCACTATGCTTGCCTCAAAGTGACGGCATAGAATAACCAGACTTTCACTTACAATTCAAAATGAGGTGGGACAATAAATAAAAGATAAAATCACTCCGTCAACCTACCCACCACAACCAAGGTTCCTTCGAAAAGCTTCTTTGGGATACTTTCCAGTTTCTTGATTGGGTTTTTCGTCTAACTTCTTTTCTTCGGACTTACCTTTTTGCTCCTCAAACTTCTCGTTGGCCTTCTTGAGCTTGTCTTTATTCATAACCTTAGAACGAATCGAGTTAATGATGGTTCTTTCAGTTCTGAATAAAACAAAATCTAAGCATCTTTGCGGCATGAATCAGGATATCACTAATCTCAAAATAGGAGTGCTAGGAGGCGGACAGTTGGGCAGAATGATGCTGCAGTCTGCTACAGATTTCAATCTGGAGATTCATATGATTGATCCAGATCCGAATGCTCCATGTGCGTATATAGCGAAGAGTTTTACTGTGGGTAGTTTAATGGACTATGATGCGTTATTGGCATTTGGAGAAGACAAAGATGTGATCACAATTGAGATAGAAGCCGTGAATGTGGAAGCGCTTAAAAAGCTCCAATCAATGGGCAAGAAGGTGTTTCCTCAACCTGAAATCATCGAACTGATTCAAGACAAACGAAAGCAAAAGACTTTCTATAAAGCCAATCGAATCCCAACGGCTGATTTTATCCTGACCGAAAATAAGGCAGAAGTCATTGCGCAAAGTAAGTTTTTGCCAGCAGTAAATAAACTCGGTAAAGGAGGTTATGATGGAAGAGGTGTTCAAGTGCTGAAATCCTCAGATGATTTGGCGAAAGCCTTTGAAGAGCCTTCGCTATTGGAGAAGCTTATTGATTTCAAAAAGGAGCTCAGCGTAATCGTTGCGCGCAGTGAATCTGGAGAAGTAGTCTGCTTCCCATTAGTAGAATTGGTTTTTCATCCTGAGGCTAATCTTGTAGAGTTTCTATTTGCTCCTGCTGAGGTCTCCAACGAGATCGCAAGAAAAGCATACAAGCTGGCAGAGGATGTAATCAAACGATTGGATATGGTCGGCTTGCTTGCCGTAGAAATGTTCTTAACTCAGGACGATGATATTTTGGTCAATGAGATTGCTCCGCGTACTCATAACAGCGGTCACCATACCATAGAGGCAAGTATAACCTCCCAATTTGAGCAACACCTCCGTTCGATTCTTGATTTACCACTTGGAAATACTGATTTGATCAAACCAGCCTCAATGATTAATGTCTTAGGAGAAGAAGGATTTACTGGTGAAGCCCGATATGAAGGAATGAAAGAGTTATTGGCAGAATCAGGTGTCCACTTGCACTTGTATGGTAAGAAAATCACAAAGCCTTTCCGTAAGATGGGTCATATTACCATCACTGATGAAAACGTAATAACTTTAAAAGAAAAGACGCTTCGCGTTAAAGAGATATTAAAAGTAAAAGCATGAGCAAGCCACAAGTAGGAATTATCATGGGCAGTCAGTCGGACCTGCCAATAATGCAAGAAGCGGCAGAAATTTTAGAGGAGTTAGGAGTTGAAGTAGAGGTGACCATAGTATCGGCTCACCGCACACCTCACCGCATGTTGGACTATGCAGAAAAAGCTGCCGAAAGAGGTATAAAAGTAATCATAGCTGGAGCTGGAGGAGCAGCTCACTTGCCTGGGATGGTAGCTAGTTTGACGACTTTGCCTGTAATTGGAGTTCCTGTCAAATCACGTAATTCGATTGACGGGTGGGATTCGATCCTTTCGATTCTTCAAATGCCTGGAGGCATTCCAGTCGCTACAGTTGCTCTAGACGGAGCTAAAAACGCAGGGATCTTAGCAGCCGAAATCATCGGTGCCTTCGATTCAGATATTTCTAAAAACCTACAGGAATACAAAAAGAGCCTAAAAGATAAAGTCTTAGATTCTGCTGAGAGTCTTGAACGAAACGGATGGAAGTCAAAGAAAATAGGCTTTTAAAAGCGTCCATTATCACTAAATCTCTATTCATTCCTCTTATGTTTTTACTTCTTTAGGGGAGTTAGGGAGACCCTAGATTATTCCCTCGAAAACAATCCTTTCAAGTGGTGCCAAAAGCGTCATTTGGTAAGAGTGCCTTGTGCTAATAGGTTTTTTGGAATCCCATATGTTAAAACCCAAATAAACCAATTAGTAAAGAAACTATTGCGACCAATTAACCAAAACATTACTTACCTCCTTTGGTTTTTACTTAACTTAATCTTCTCAAAAAAGAATCTATTATGAATGGTTTGGTATTTGAATTCGTACTTTGTGCCATTATATACGGATTCCTAATAGGCTTTATTTTTGTAACTAGGAATACCAATAAGGGTGATAAAAATGGCTCGAATGATGATGAGGAGGGTGGGATTCCTGTTAATTTTCCCCCCGACTTTGATCTTCCTCCGGGAGTTTGCTTACCAGATGACCCCATACTTAGAAAAGTAGATACGCCAGAAGAAACCTTTGCATGAAGAAGAAAAACGCCGCTTTAGAGGAATTGAAGAAACTCAATCCTCTAAACTTCAATCCATTGAATTATAGTCCACTTTCCCGGAGTAGAAAGCGTCCAAAAACTGGCCTGGCGCCTGGCAGCCTTATCTATACAGGTACCGTTTACTCCGATCAGGTACATATAGATGTGATGGATTATACCAATGAGGCGATTAACGAATATAAGATCTCAGAAGTATCGGAATTGTCGCAGTTCAACAACAATGAAACGGTCACCTGGGTCAACATCACCGGACTTCATGACATCTCGGTCATCCAAGAGTTAGGAGAGATGCTCGGACTTCACCCACTGACATTAGAGGATATCCTCGATACCAATCAGCGTCCCAAAGCTGAAGAATTTGATGATCATCTCTACATCTCGATGAAAATGATCAATCATCTGGAAGGGATCAACAAAATTGATATCGAGCAAGTGAGTATAGTCCTTCATAAAAACTATGTGGTTTGTTTTCAAGAAAAACCAGGCGATGTTTTTAAGGACATAAGACAAAGATTAAAGAACGGAAAAGGTCGCGCTCGGAAACGTGGATCGGACTATCTGGCATATATGCTGATAGATATTATAATTGACTACTACTACGAAACCTTGGATGAAGTTTGGCAGAAAATTGAGACACTAGAGGATATAGTGGTCCGAAGGCCTGAAAGAATCGAATTGAAGAGTATACAAGTTGTACGAAAAGATTTAATCCAACTAAGAAGGTATATGTATCCTGTAAGAGACGTGATTCACTCTTTGACTACTCGCAATTCCAATTTCTTCCAAGAAGAAACACTTATGTTCGTCAGAGATTCTTATGATCACGGAGTACAAGTGGTTGAAAACCTCGATACTTATCGAGAAATATTGACTTCTGTAATGGATCTCTATCTTTCGCAGTTGAGTATCAAAATGAACGAAGTTATGAAAGTACTTACCGTGCTTTCATCGATTTTTATTCCACTTACTTTCGTTGCAGGGATTTATGGGATGAACTTCGAAAAAATGCCAGAGCTAGGTTGGGATCTGAGTTATCCTGTTGGTTTCTATTCTTTGTGTGCTGGTCTTGTGGTTTTCATGCTCATTTTTATGAAGACTCGAAAATGGCTTTAAGAAGTGGCTAATACTTGTAAGTCAATAAACTTCTTGTATGCACCTTTCTCATTCTTCAGCAACTCAACGTGAGTCCCCGACTCTATAATTTGTCCAGCATCCATTACGTAGATTTTATCTACAGACTTAATGGTCGAGAGTCTATGCGCTACCACAATTGATGTTCTGCCTTTCATCAACTCAGACAAAGCTAATTGGACTTGTTGTTCAGATTCAGCATCCAGCGAACTAGTGGCTTCATCCAAAATCAAGATTTTCGGATCCTTTAACACTGCACGGGCTATAGCTATTCTCTGGCGCTGACCGCCTGATAGCTTTACGCCACGCTCACCTACAAGTGTTTCAAACCCTTCAGGAAAACCACTAATAAAGTTTAGCGCATTAGCTTGCCGAGCTGCCTCTCTAATTTCTTTATCAGTTGCATGCGGCTTACCATATCGGATGTTTTCAGCGATCGTTCCTCCGAATAAAATAACCTCTTGCGGAACGATTCCAATTTGTGACCTCAGGTTTTGAAGTTGTAACTCACCAATAGAAAAATTATCTAACAATAAATCTCCAGAACTAATATCATAAAACTTCATGAGCAATTGAAGGATAGTTGACTTTCCAGCACCACTATGTCCTACAATAGCTATTTTCTCACCTGAATTGACAGAGAAATTGATTCCTTTTAATACTTCTATTTCAGGTCTGGTAGGATAGCCAAATCTAACATCCTTGAAAGTAATCTGACCAGATAGCTCGTGGTGATTTTTCGTTGGAAATAAATCTTGCTCTGGCGTCTCCTTTTGAATTTCCAAGATTCTCTCCGAAGCGCCAATCGCTTTCTGAACTTGCCCAAAAAGATCTCCAATACCTGCAATTGACGCTCCAATGAAAGTCGTATATAGAACAAAAGATAGCAGTTCGCCAACTGTCATTTCTTGAGATTGAACTAGCATAGCACCATACCACATCACCGCTACGATCCCACCGAAAAGCATAAATATAATAAACGAGATGAAAGCTGCTCGGTATTTACTCACTCTCAATGCCGTTTTGACTACCCCAGACAATGCGCCTTTATATCTAGCTATTTCGTAAAGCTCTGAAGTGAAAGATTTCACGGAGTTAACACTCTGAATAGTTTCATCTACAATGACATTGGCTGTCGCTAACTGATCTTGTGTTTTTTTGGAAAGCTTCCTGATGGATTTGCCAAACACAAACGCTAAAACGACGATAATTGGAAATGTGCCCAACATGAAAACACTCAATGTTGGAGCCGTAAAAAAAATCAAAATGATCCCTACAATAAGCACAATAAATTGTCTGATAATCTCTGCCAGGCTTATCGAAAGCGTATCTTGAAGAATAGTTACATCATTGGAAAGTCGACTAACTAATTCACCACTTCTAGTCTTATCAAAAAATGACAATGGAAGCGTGATAATCTGCTGGTAGAGATCACCACGAATATTTGCCATGGTGTTTTCAGTGACCCACGCAAAAAGCATTACTCTAAAAAAGGAAACAATGCTCTGCACAAAGAGAACAACTAAAAGAATTATACCCGCCGTACTAATGTTAGAAATTTCATAGCCACCCCATATCCACGTTTCTCCTGAAGCAATATCAATCAGCTTGCCGCTTGCATAAGGAAAAATCATGAAGATACTACTCGAAGCAATTAAGAACAACATGCCTACTCCAAATGCAAGGCGATAAGGTAGAACGTAACGAAAGATGCCTAGAAGCTTCTTGAGACCTTCTTTGTCTAACCTTTTCTTCTTTTCTTCCTGACTCATTTTTCGATTTTACCTATGATCACATACTTCATCTCATCTTTTAGAATCATGTTTTGAGATCCCTCAATTCGAAAAGAACTTAGTTGGTTTTCGGTGAACAATAGCGTCACCGATCTACTGTTAGAATAGATGTATTTGAATTCGCTCAATCCTGCCTCTATAGTCAATAGCTGACCATTAACGTAGCTCAACTCAAACTTCCAAACTGGGAAATCCAGATTATCATATGGCACATATTCCACAAAATTCTTTTGCGTTTTAGTAACATAAGAACCTACGTAATGTGGCTTATTCAAATTGAATTCTCTCAACAAGAGAAACTCATTTTCCCAAGCTTCTCGGCTAGGCTGACTGATCCGCTCTTCGGTTTCCTCATTGCTTGAAACCGTTTTGGTCAATTGACTTTCGTTTTCCACGAGCAAGTCAATCTGCTCATCTAACAGTGAGTCAAGATCAAAATAAGCATGAAGTTTGGGACGATCACCTTGTCCTGATTCACAGGAAAAAGTCATTACACCCAAAAAGAGTAGAAAAATAATGTTTCGCATCTTATAGTAGTTCGTCACCAGTCATTTCTGCTGGTTTCGGAATACCTATCAGTTTTAGGATTGTAGGAGCAAGGTCGCCTAGTTTTCCAGACTTCAATTCTCCTTTGTAATCATCATCTACTAAAATACACGGAACGAGATTGGTTGTGTGTGCGGTATTAGGAGAGCCATCTGGGTTAATCATGATGTCTGAATTTCCATGATCGGCTATGATGATACTAGTATAACCATTGGCCAAAGCCACATCAACTACTTCCTTAGCACACGCATCCACTGTCTCACAGGCTTTCACTGCGGCTTCAAAAACTCCAGTATGACCAACCATATCAGGGTTTGCAAAATTCAAGCATACAAAATCAACTTCACCTTTTTCCAATTCAGGGATAATGGCAGCCTTGATATCATTGGCACTCATCTCCGGCTGAAGATCATAAGTAGCCACTTTAGGGGAAGGGCAAAGCAATCTTGTCTCACCTTCAAACTCTTTCTCTTGTCCGCCAGAGAAGAAGAATGTTACGTGTGGATATTTCTCTGTTTCAGCAATCCTGATCTGTTTCTTACCATTTGCAGCAAGCACCTCACCAAGGGTTTGTTTTAAATTATCTTTATCAAATACGACTTTCACATTATTGAAAGTATCATCGTAATTAGTCATTGTCAGATAATACAAATCCAATTTTCGCATCCCCTGATCCGGGAAATCTTTTTGAGTAAGTACTTCCGTGATTTCTCTTCCTCTATCCGTTCGGAAGTTGAAACACATCACCACATCTCCATCCTCAATTTTACCCACAGGCTGTCCATCCTTAGTTTGAATGATTGGCTTGATGAATTCATCCGTGACTCCCGCATCATAAGATGCCTGCATTGACCCGACCATATCTCCAGTTTCAATTTCACCTTTTGCGTTCACCATAGCATCATAAGCCAACTTCACTCGCTCCCAACGCTTATCCCGGTCCATCGCAAAATACCTTCCTGTGATAGAAGCTACCGCTCCAGTCGTCTCAGCCATATGATTCTCCAAATCCTGAACAAACCCTTTTCCGCTTTTAGGGTCACAGTCTCTACCATCTGTGAAAGCATGAACATATACATTCTCACAGTTATTAGCTTTAGCGGCTAGCAATAATCCTTTCAGGTGATTGATATGTGAGTGAACTCCACCATTGGATAGCAATCCAATAAAATGCACCTTTTTGTTATTTACCTTGGCATAATCAAATGCGGCGACTAATTCTTTCTCTGTAGCCAAAGTTCCCTCCTCAGTGGCCTTATTGATCTTGACAAGATCCTGATAGACTACTCGTCCGGCTCCAATATTCATATGCCCAACTTCTGAGTTTCCCATTTGACCCTCTGGCAAACCAACGGCTAATCCAGAAGCTTCAAGGGTACTATTTGGGTATTTACTATAGAGCCCATCCACAAACGGGGTAACGGCTTTGTCTATTGCTGAAACAGATTTATTGGTGGCTATACCCCAACCATCGAGTATGATGAGAATTACTTTTTTGTTCATGCTGCAAATATAATAATCATGACTTCAACAATAATCTTTAAAGTGGCTTTTGGATTCGTTTGTGGCATAATTTTAGATAACTTTAGATAATGATCCGATTCGCTACAATCCTCTTTGTTTTTGCTTTGTCCTTGAGCACAAATGCACAAGATGTAATTCTTGACAATGTAGGAGCAGCAATGAAGGCTGGAAGTTCTAAAGAGCTTATCAAATACTGCAACACTAATTTAGAAATCAAGTTGAACGGAAAAGCATCCAACTATAGCATTATCCAAGCAGAAGTAGTGCTTCGAGATTTTTTCCTCAAGAACCCAAGTAGAGGATTTGAGTACGTCCACCGTGGTTCAGCAACAGAAGGCAGCTTGAAGTACACTATTGGCACTTATTCTCTCGAAGAAGGTAGTTACCGCGTATTAATGTTGCTGAAAAAGGTTAATGATCAATTGAAAATTGATTCAATTAGTCTTAGTCGTGAATAATTAGTCCCGAATAGTTTCAGATCGTGTCAGCTTTCCTAATTTTGCGCTCAGATGGCAAACCCTCCATATCTTTCAGCGCAAAACATACGCTATTTCATCAAAAATGCTCTTGCAGAGGATATTGGGGATGGTGATCATAGTTCTTTAGGGAGTATTCCTAAAGGACAAGTAAGTCATGCAAAATTACTGATTAAGGATAATGGAGTCATTGCGGGGTTGAAGCTCGCTGAACGTGTTTTTCACTACGTAGATAAGAGCATTAAAGTCGATTTCAAAAAGAAAGATGGCGATTTCGTGACCAATGGAAACATTGGATTTACGGTTGAAGGGGATGCTCAGGCTATCCTGAGTGCCGAAAGGTTGGTCTTGAATTGTCTACAGAGAATGAGTGGAATTGCCACTTATACACATAGAATGAATCTTTTGATCAAAGGTTCCAGATCGAAGCTATTGGATACAAGAAAGACTACACCTAATTTTCGTTTGCCTGAAAAATGGGCTGTCCTAATTGGAGGAGGTTATAATCACCGATTTGGGTTGTATGATATGGTCATGCTCAAGGACAATCATATAGATTATGCTGGGGGAGTGGAAAATGCCATACTGTCTACTGTGGATTATTTGAAACAGAACAAACTTGACCTGAAAATTGAAGTTGAAGTGAGAAATCTTCATGAGCTAGAAAAGGTGATTAAGACGGGACATGTAGATAGAGTCCTTTTGGATAATATGCTACCTTCGGCCATTAATGAGGCGGTTAGAATGGTTGGTGGGAGAATGCAAACCGAGGCCTCTGGTGGGATAAATGAAAAGAATATTGGAGATATCGCCGAAACGGGAGTTGACTTCATTTCCGTTGGGGCGCTGACACACTCCTACGAAAGTTTAGATATGAGCTTAAAAGCTATTAAATAACATGATTGTAAGAACTAAAAAATACCAACTGACAACTGCAACTTATATCAAAGCGGCTTTAGTCTCAGTACTGAAACAGCAATGGTGGGTTGGGTTGATTTTCCTAGCTATCTGCGCTGGCTATTTGTGGATTCCTAACTGGTGGTGGATCATCGGCGCTACGATTGCTTTGGTGCTCTACCTTCTGTTTTGGCTAATCCAATTTGCAGGAGTTACACAGTTAGAGCAAGGAAAATTCATGTTTCAAAAAATGTCGTATGAAATTACGAGCCAACAGATCATTTTGAAATTGAACGCAAAACAAGGCATGCCTCTGAAGTGGGATCAAATCAAACGAGTGAAAGTGGCCAAAGATCACTTTGTGTTGTTCGTGAGTAAAGCGCAGATTTTATATCTGCCATACAAGATTTTCAACAACGAAAATGAGATCAAATTCATTGGTACTGTGTTGAGGCGTAAGGGTTACATCAAGTAAAATGTCTCGGGCAGCTTATCTGAAGCAAGCCAAGAGTAAAGCGGCTAAATTCTGCTCAGGAAGGGAGCGAGCTCCCTTTGAAGTACTCCAAAAACTTCAAAAATGGGAAGTCACCGAAGATGAAGCTCAAGCTATATTAGGAGAGCTTGTCGAGGAACGTTTCGTAGATGAATTGAGATTTTGTAGAGCATTCTGCAACGATAAGTTTGAATTCAACCGGTGGGGAAGGAATAAAATTCAACAAGCTTTATTTCAATACCATCTTCCAGAAGATGTAGTCAAAGAAGCTTTTATGGTGATTGACCCAGAGAAATATGAATTAGTTCTTCTTGACTTGGCTCGAAAAAAATGGGACAAAACATCTGGGGATGTCTGGGGGCGTAAGCAAAAGACGATTGCTTATATGCTGAGCAAAGGATTTGAAATGGGCTTGGCTTTTGAAGCAATAAAGAAGATCGAATCGTATGAAAAATGAGAGTCATATCTTCCACGGAAGTCTCAAATTTAAATTCATTGAAATGAGCACTAAACTATTACCACTTATAAGTCTTGTCTTCAACCTTTCCTTCTCAGTGAGTGCTCAAGAAACAAATACTAATAATAGAGCTATAGCTATCGAAGGTTATGATCCTGTTAGTTATTTTGATGGAAAACCAATGATTGGGAAGGTGCAGTATACCTATACAATTGAGAAAGTGACTTACCAATTTAGCTCCCAAGAAAATAAAACTATTTTTTCACAAAATCCCGATAAATATATTCCTCAGTACGGCGGTTGGTGCGCCTATGCCATGGCGGTAAGTGGCGACCAAGTGTCAATAGATCCTGCAACTTATCGGGTTACCGATGACAAACTCTATCTTTTCTATAACAAGCGAGGGTATGACACCTCAGTCCCTTGGCGGACAAGCGAATCGGATTTCATCAAGAAAGCAAATGATAATTGGGTTTCGAAAATCCAATCTAACTAACCTTGCAGTTGATGAAGTCAATAAATCAATCGGCAGTTAACTTATTAGAACAGATTAAAGCTGTAGTTACTCAGTTATCTGATGAGGATTATTCAATGCCTTTGGAAATTCTGAGCCTCACAAGTATAGGTCAGCATACTAGACACGCATTGGAGTTTTTCCAGTGCTTAGATGTGTCAAAGACAAGTGGTTTTTTGAATTACGACGAAAGAAGTCATAGCATAGAGCTACAAGTAAAAACCAATTTGTCAATTGATTTAATCTCTCTGCTCCAAGGAAAAATCATCGCTTCTTCAAGCGATCGTGATATAGTGATGACTGCAAACTATGATTTGGAAGGTGAAAGTTTACAAACGATAAAGACAACTTTTTACCGTGAACTCGCCTATAATATAGAGCACGCCATTCACCACATGGCCTTAATCAAAATCGGGATATATCAGGCCTTTCCAGAGATTGTATTGCCAGAGCATTTTGGAGTGGCTTCTTCTACAGTTCGGTTCCATCAGGCCGTTCAAAGTCAATCCTGAAAACTTGAGAGGCGCGAAATCCTTTTTTTATAGACTGACTCATTGGGAGTTTTGGCCATTTTCTGTTTTTTACTTCCCCATTTACTTCTACTTCACTTGGGTAGCGATTCGCTGTAGATCATTCTTTTTCTTTACAGCTTCTAATCCTAGTTTCGATTTCGGTGGAATGCTCGGAGAAAGTAAGACGGATATCTTCGATTTGATTCCAAAAGAATATTTGCCCGAATACTTACTTATAAGTAGCCCCGAGATAAAAGTAGCGATTGATTTTTCTCATAAAATAGGCTTTCCACTCATTGTAAAACCAGATATAGGAGAGCGAGGAACACTTGTAGAAGTCATTCATTCGGTAGATGAACTTTCGTCATATCATAGGGCTTGCACCGTTCCTTATCTCATACAGTCATTCGTAGCTTATCCGATTGAGCTGGGTGTTTTTTATGTGCAAATGCCCAATGAGTCCAAAGGACGAATCACATCGATAGTACAAAAAGACTTTCTCAGTGTGACAGGAGACGGAAAAGCTAACGTGAGCGCATTGCTGCATAGCAACTTCCGCGCTATCCTTCAAATGAATTTTGATCACCCACGCTTCAAGGGAAAGATGGATTTGATTCCAGCGAATGGAGAAGTTTTCAGAGTAGAAGGAATAGGCAATCATTGCCGAGGCACCACTTTCATAAATGCCAACGATCATATTACACCAAAGCTAGAGGAGGCATTCAATACGATTTCAAACGAGATTGAAGGTTTTTATTTTGGTCGTTTTGATTTGCGATGTTCCTCCTGGGAGAAACTAGAAGAGTTGAAAAACTTCAAAATATTGGAACTGAATGGTGCGGGGGCCGAACCTGGGCATATCTATCATCCAGGTGCTTCCCTTTTTGCTGGTTACCGCTCAGTAATAGATCACCTCAGAATGCTTGGACAAGTGAGTAGAGCTAATCATCGAAAAGGTGTCCCGTATTGGACGCTCCGACAAGGGTTGAACAAGCTGAAAGAAATCAAAGCCTACAATCGAAAAATCGAACATCTCCTGTGAGCATTCAAATATTTATCGTGGCTTTTGTAGTTAGTTTCCTTGGCTCCATCCCTCCCGGGACAATCAATATTACGAGTATGCAGTTATCTATTCAAGGACAAAGAAGAGCGGCGTTCTTTTTTGCGTTGGGTGCCTCTATAACCGAGTTGGCTTATGCCGGGATCACGGTGAGGTTTCAAATATACCTAAGTGAGAAATCTGCATTCATCGCATATTTTGCTTTGATCTCTTCTTTAGCTATGCTGGTCTTGGGAGTTATTAACCTGCTTGCAAAGAATCACACACAAGAAATAGTCAGTAAATCGAAAGACTTAAAAGGAAGAAATGGATTTAAGCGGGGAGTGGTTTTGGGTGTTTTGAATCCATTAACGATTCCATTTTGGTTGACTGTCACGGCTTACCTTCAAAGCGCAGGTTGGATTATCCTCTATCCTAGCACTCTTTACATTTATGCATTGGGAATAGCCCTTGGTACTTTTGCGTTGTTGACTACTGTCAACAAGCTTGGAAGTAGATTCGAACAAATTGCCAGTAACAGCTTTGTCGTTTATAAAATTCCCGGAATTACCTTTCTACTTTTAGGTAGTTATGGCATCATCAAGTGGTTTTTTTGATTTGCTTACGCAGATCAAAGTGAATGTAGAATCCTCTCAGAATCATTGTTAACACCAGTGGGATTAGCGCCATATGCAGTGGCTGAGGCAATGCCGTCCAGATAATCAACAAAAGGGAATACCAAGCCGCCACAACTAAGAAGTACTTACTCAAAAATCGCTGCATTTTCTTGATACCAATCATATAGGCGAAAGGAATGTGCAGCGGAATTGCCCAAAGGATGTTGAGGTTGTCTTTAGATAAGTGAACTGTACCAAACCAAAGAAAAACCACCCACCAGCCTAAAAGTCCAGCAATGGTAAAGAGGATTGGATCAATCCATTTAGTACGCTTGTTCCGTTTGAAATCTCGATTGGTAAAGAAGCCTACCACGAAAAATAAGATCACAAAGAAGTTGAAAGGTGTAAACATGCTTTGCTCAGGAGTCTCGCCGCTAGATTCATATACCTCCACCCGTTCACGCACTAAAGGTACCGTCACAGAATCTCTCTGAAGTGTTGCATTGGCGAAAGCCTGCTCTATATAATCGGGCAAAAACATGTACTCTTTGGCGGAAGCCTCGTGATCTATCTGAAGGCCTAGTCCTATATCAATGATCCAATCTCCCCAAGGCTGATATTCGAGATAATCGTCCATCAAGTCTCGGATGGTTTTGTCCTCTTGTGTATAGGTCAAATCGAATTCTATTCTACCTGGAAAAACAGCATCCAAGACGTCATACATCTTCGTAGCACAGTTGTCGTACACATAGTTATAGTAGTAATCCTTATTCTCAGGTTTGTAATTCTCCGTTAGAAAATCATAAAGTACCTGATTTTCCTTTTGAGTCAAGTTGAGGCGCTGCTCAGTAATGAAGCGATCGTATTTGATGTAGTAATCTCGAAATCGGGGATATTTGGACAATCCGAGCTTGTAGAGCATTTTGCCCATGGCAAAATTTAAAAAGAAATTCTCCTGATCGAAATCAAAAACACCATAATTATAGACCCAATCAATCTTATGAGCTGGATCAGACAGGTGGATCGCGCTATGTCCAAATGCCGAATAAAGTTCGCCTTGATAAGGCCCCAAAGTCATAATGCTAAACTCCGCCTTTTCGGAAAGTTTGATCGGTTGGGAATAACCCAATACGCCCGCTAAAATAAGAAGAGAAAAAAGCAACGATCTCCAATACATATCCGGTGAATGCTTCATAAGTTTAAACTATGTATGTCAATATTCGCGATGGTTATCAACTGGCTTCAAAGCTAACCCTTAAACGAATAAATAATGCGTTTCGGGTATATCGCAGTTTTACCCAATCCAGAAAATTCGGCAAGCCAAGCATTAGCGGACTTCCTATCTCGCTTTCTATTGAACCCACTACGGCCTGTAATCTCAAGTGTCCAGAATGCCCCAGCGGATTGCGTTCTTTCACTCGGCCTACGGGCAAAATAGAAGAGAATTTATTCACTAAAGTCATCGACGAATTATCAGACACACTGCTTTATCTGATCTTTTATTTTCAGGGAGAACCTTATCTACATTCTCGTCTTTTGGAAATGGTGTCTTACGCTTCCGCTAAAAATATATATACCGCGACTTCCACCAATGCACATTTTCTCACAGACGATATTGCACGAAAAACAGTAAAGTCTGGACTGGATCGAATGATTATTTCGATTGATGGTGCGAGTCAGGAGACTTATGAATCGTATCGTAAAAGTGGTCAGTTAGATAAAGTCCTCGAAGGAACAGAGAAGATTCTTTATTGGAAGAAAAAACTCAAATCTGCTACACCGCATGTGGTCTGGCAGTTCTTAGTGGTACGTCCCAACGAGCACGAAATTCCTACTATCAAAAAGCTAGCAAAGCAATATAAAGTGGACAAGCTAGCCTTCAAGTCAGCCCAAATCTATGACTATGAGCATGGCAATGAGCTGATCCCAACCGACACCAAATACTCACGATACGAGCAAATCTCGGATGGAAGATTTACAGTCAAGAACAAGATGCTCGACGAATGCTGGAAAATGTGGCACTCATGCGTGATGACTTGGGATGGTAAAATCGTGCCTTGTTGTTTTGACAAAGATGCACACCACGTCTTGGGCAATGCGTCGGATTACACCTTCTCAGAAATTTGGAAAGGCGAGGCTTATCACCAGTTCAGACAAACCCTGCTCACTTCTCGCAGCGAAATAGAAATGTGCAAGAATTGTACAGAAGGAACGCCTGTTTGGGTGTGATCGTCATTAGTTAATACTACACGTCGTTTCGAAATGAAAAGCAGGTGTGAGAAGTCTCTTAGACAGAACCTCAGAATGACGGCACAGAAGGCGATTTCCCTATTCGGTGGAAATGATAAAGATCACCTTTAACCGACCTAAAATGTGGGATACTATAGGCCTAACGTAAGCTTAAAACCAGTTGTGAAGTAACTCCCATTATACACTCTCCTCAAAGAACAAGAAGGTTTTGAACATTACTGGAATTAGTGTGAGATAACAAGAAAAGAAAACCTCCAAGGTCATTTTCTGCTATAAAAGAGACCTTGGAGGTTTAAATTACGGGTAAGAACAATCAAGAATAACTAAACGCCTTTCTGTCAATATCTCCATCGGCGAGCATGGCAAAATGTCGATCTGCTTTCTTTTCTAGTTCGACTATCTGATGAAGCTTCTGTGCGTCATTGTGCAAATGGATAATGTTGGCATAAGTAGCTACCGCACCATAGGAAGCGATCTTGAAGTGAATAATATGTTGAAGACTAATGATGATCGCAGCATCTTTTACTTCAGGTGTCTTACATCTACCCAAAATTTCCAGGGTATTATATTCCATCAGTCTAACGCTCTCGTTTTTCTCTCCTCTTTTCTGCATGAAAAGATCATTGAAAATCTGCTGAAGTACCCATTGGCTGTCATCGGTGGTTTTCTGATATTTATCTATCAATTTAATCAACTGATAATCCGTTGCTTCCAGTCGCATTGTATCCAAAAACTTAACTAGTTGTAATTCTGCATCGAACAATTCGCGGAGCTGCTCCACCATGAGGTCGCTAAGATCCAATATCGGTTTCATGTCTTTGTGAGTTATAGACTTGAAACTAGATGAATTCCTCGTGAAAAGAAATGATAGATGTTAGTGTTGTGTATGACTATGCTCCAAAATGATAAAGTAGAATCATAGTGGCGGTATAAGCTGGTTTTTTGACTCCCTCTATTTCCATCCGGGCGCCTACTTCTACTTTAGTTATACCTCGCAGGTTAGTCACTTTTTCAAGGTGCGCTTTCAGCAATAGCCTACTTCCCACAGGTACTGGTTGATTGAACTTGAGATTATTCAATCCATAGTTGACCATCATTTTGAGATTTTTGGCGACCAATATCTGAGCCCACATATATGGAACCAATGAAAGCGTGAGATAGCCATGTGCAATTGGCTGTCCAAATGGGCCAGCGGCGGCTTTTTCTAAATCTGTATGAATCCACTGATGGTCTAAAGTGGCGTCTGCAAATTTGTTGATCTGCTCTTGAGAAATCTCAAGCGGTGCTGACTCCCCTAAATCCTGACCAACATACTTTTCAAATTCTTCGAAACTTCCTATTTCAATCGGCATAGCAAAAAATTAAATGGTTGCGTGAAGTTAATAATCTTGGAACTAGGTAAAAAGCCTCAATCCAAAACTCCTTCATTTTGAATCCGTTTATTTAACTAAACAGACCTTAACGCCTCCTCATACTTTTGGGTTATCGTCTGGAACACTGTAGCTTTATTTCGTTCATATAAATCTTTGACCCCATGAAAGTCTCCAACATCCTAGTTCCGATAGATTTTTCTGAATGTTCTAAAAATGCGCTTAGAGCGGCCATCGATTTGGCCAAAAGGTTTGGTGCAAAAATTCACATGGTGAATGCTGTCCATGCCCATCATCCTCATCCTGATTTTATGGGAGGTAGCCTTATTGACTCCATTATGATGGATTATGAAAATCAGGTAAAAGAAAACTTCAAAGAATTAGAGTCTGAAATCGTAGAATTAAATGATGTGCCCCATGAAGCTGAGCGGTTTCTAGCTTATCTCACAGATGCCATTTATTCGGTTTGCCAGAACAAAAAAATCGACTTGATTGTCATGGGTACACGCTCCGACCATTCGGAAATAGAACACATGATCGGAACAAGAACAACTGATATATTAGAAATGTCTCCGGTACCCGTTCTCGTAATTCCCGAGGCAATGACTCAATTCAACCTTAAGAAAATTGGTTTTGCGTTTAATCTCACTGAAGTCAGAAATTCTAAGAAGCTCGGTTTAGTCCAAAAATTGGCTCAGTCATATGGTGCTAAGATTCTGGTTTTCAGCATCGTGAGTGGTTCTCATAAAATCACTCCCCAAGCACATAAAGAGATGAAGAAAATCAACGATCAATTCGAAGATGTGGAGGTGTCAGCACGAACAATCGAAGGTGACAATGTGATCAAAGGCATCAACGAGTTTTCGGAAGCCCATAACTTAGATCTCATAGTACT
>CAYGPP010000030.1:18245-31597 GCA_964351885.1 uncultured Marinoscillum sp. | reverse complement strand
CCACAAGTGTGCGTTCTTAGCATTTTTGTAATTATTTTCGCTCTTCTCAGTTATTTCAGCCGCAAATTTAACAATAGTTTTAGCTTTGAAATAATTAAAAACACACTCAAAACATGAAGCTATTTAGCCAGCTCGTCACTATTCTCTTATTTACATTCCTGAACACACCCAAAGTCGATGCACAAGTAGCTCTTGAACGGCTAAAAATCACTAAGGAAATCTCCATGAAAGTTCCAGTAGATTTTATCAATATGACTCAAGCTGAGCGTGTGAATAAATACGTTTCCTCCCGAGCCCCAATCGCGATGTTTACTAGTAGCGATCGAAATGTTGATTTGGGAATCAATGAGAACAGCAGCGCATGGCCAGGTGATGATCTCACCATTCTCCAATCGTTTTTCAAAGCCAACATTGCCAACCTTTTCACGGAAGTGAAATTCATACAAGAAGAAATTAGAGAAATCGGAGATCGAAAATTCATCGTTTTTGAGTTTGTCTCAAAAATCACGGATGAGCAAACTACATTCGGTGGCAACACGAGTATTTCTAAATACACCTACATCCAATACACACTCCGAAATGAAAAAGTGTTGCTTTTTAACTTCACTTGCCCAGGAAGGCAAAGAGCAACTTGGCAAGAAGCCGCAAAAGAAATGATGGAAAGCATCCGCATTAAATCATGAGTATTTTGAGCATCCATAGTGATGAACATTTCATGCGTCAAGCCCTCAATGAAGCTAAACTGGCGTTTGAGGAAAAGGAAATTCCCGTAGGGGCAGTGGTCGTTTGTCAGAATAAAATCATTGCTAAAGCGCACAACCAAGTCCAGAGACTCAATGATGTGACAGCTCATGCCGAGATGTTAGCAATCACAGCTGCACAGAATCATCTGGGATCCAAATACTTGGATCAGTGTACACTATATGTCACGTTGGAACCTTGCACCATGTGTGCCGGTGCTTTGTACTGGTCACAGATAGCCAAGGTCTGCTATGGAGCAAGCGACGAAAGACGAGGATATAAAATTACCAACCCGTCTATCCTGCATCCTTCAACCGAATTAGTGACCGGTTTGCTTGCCGAAGAATCATCTAAATTGGTATTATCTTTTTTTAAGCAAATCCGAGGGAACAAATCCTAGACAGGGTTGTTTTATATTTGAACTTAATTTCATTTTTTAAACCTAAACGAAAAATAAAGATGGCTTTTGAATTACCTGAACTTCCATATGCTCATGATGCACTTGAGCCAAATATTGATAAACAAACCATGGAAATCCACCATGGCAAGCACCATGCTGCTTATGTAGCGAAATTGAATGGCGCTGTAGAAGGAACCGACATGGCTGGTCTATCATTGGACGAGCTGATGAAAAATCACGCTGGAAATGCGGCTGTAAGAAACAATGGTGGTGGTCACTGGAATCACTCTCTTTTCTGGACAATCATGAGCCCAAATGGCGGAGGCACTCCTTCTGGCGCTTTAGCTGATGCGATCAATGCTGCTTTTGGTTCTTTCGAAGAATTCAAAACTGCATTTAGCAATGCTGCTGCTACAAGGTTTGGTTCTGGATGGGCATGGCTTTGTGTACATGCCGGTGGTAAAGTAGAAGTTTGTTCTACGCCAAACCAAGACAACCCACTCATGCCAGAAGCTGGATGCGCAGGCGCTCCAATTTTAGGTCTTGATGTATGGGAACATGCTTACTACCTCAAGTATCAAAACAGACGTCCTGACTACATAGAAGCATTCTTCTCTGTGATCAACTGGGATGCTGTAAGCAAGCTTTACGAAGCAGGAAAATAATTAGAGATCCAATCTCTTGAAGTGCAAAATCCCCGACGGTTCCCGTCGGGGATTTTGTTTTTGGAGGCAAATCACATATTTCGTGAGATTTAACATTTACAAGGTGCAGCAATCTCTAATTTATTCTTCTTCGCAAAATAATCTTCTCTGTACTTTCATTATTATCGTTTATAACTACTTCAATATGAGTATAACCATTCCCGAATTTTCTTTCACGTGTACTTTCTATATAATGGAGATTTATTCCTGACCTTGCATTATTCGACTTTGCTTGATCTATTAAAGGCATTATATTATTTTCTCGTTTAATGCATTCATTATGTATTTTCAAAAAATGGGTTGAATGAATGACGAGTTCTGTTAGTTCATTTTCACCATTAACATCAACATAAGTAAGTGTGAGGCCTTCATAGCTGAATGTGTAGGTCGATCCGATGAATGATGTAGTTATACTTTTTTCTCTTGGTTCGCCCAATGGCGCTAAATGCTCAAAAGACTCACCAGGATTCACTAAATTAAATAACGAGATTTTTCCATCTAAACTTACATCCCTCGGTAATTCATTGAGCAAAAGTGAATGCTGAGCAAAAGAAGTATTTATAATCGCTATCAATAAAAATGCAAATAATAATATATGTTTCATTTTAGTTACAGTTAAGGGTTAAAACTCTTTCATTATTTGAGTCGAACTTGGTGTTAAGAAGGTCCCCCCGCTGGTGCGAGCTTGCAGCTCGTACCTTTCAAATCAGATCAATTGTCAATATTCCTTTGCCACCAGCATAATCAACGGCACTGCTATATTTCCAATGTTCAGGCTCATTCACAAAACCAGATACAACCGGGTTCATATGCACATAATCTACCTTTTGATCAATTACTTTTGGGCTCCAAAGTTCAATTGGTTGACAATGCTGTTGCCAAAGCTGCCTACCCTTTACATTACTTGATTTTGAAGCAGATCTTTCCATCATCCAAAGCATCCATTCTCGTTTGCTCTCCTGAATATTTGCTTCTGAATTTTTTTGGAAGTGTAGGTTTTGAAGTCTCTCAGAATATCACTCGGATTTTCATTTGCTGCTCGAAAGATTAGATGTATATGACTCGGCATAATACAATAAGCATAAATTTCCATTCCTTTCTATTTCTTACAATACTTTAAACTTTCTAATAGGGTCTGACAATATTCGTCACGAGTAAAAACATCAATCCAGTAAACAGTAGCGAAGCTTATAAAGTAAAGTCCTTCTTTATTGTGAAATTTATACTTCCTGCTCATGTATCAAATATAGCATTTGGTCACGAGCTAAAAGCTCGCGCCAGCTAGGGCATTTTTTGATGTAATCAACTGGGATGCGGTAAGCAAGCTATACGAAGCTGGAAAATAATTAGAGATCGATTCTCTGAAAGCACAAAATCCCCGACGGTTCCCGTCGGGGATTTTGTTTATTTGGAGGTCTTTTACAGATACCTTTAGGAAATTAGCCATTGAACTGAGTCTAGATAGAAACAAAATCGAAAAAGAACCAATCCCAATTTTAGTATCATTCAGAAACGTTCTTCAAATAGTTTTCCTTTGATACATTATCGATTTTATACTACTGTCTTCTTCATTTATAACAAACTCAAAATACCCAAAGCCTTTCCCAAACTTGTCTATCACTTCATTCTGTATTAACCGAAGATTCATGTCCTTTCTTGCGCTATTATTATTATTTGCCTGCTCAAGAAGTGGGATTGCGCTATCCCCGATTTTCATCGTTTGATCAATCAAAGTCAGGGAATGATTTGATTGTATTGAAATAGTGTAAAGCTCAATTTCATTATTGTGATTCACAAAAGTTAAACTGAGGCCATCATATTCGAAAACATATGTAGCAGCAATAAATTCAATCGTCGTGTGTTTACGCAATGGCTCACCTAAAACTGCTAAATTTTCAAATTCTTCTCCAGGGTTAATTAAATCGTATAGGATAATCTTATCATCCAAACTGACGTTTACTGCATTGTCGTATTCATTGATAATTATTGATTTTTGAGCGATAACTCCATTCAATAATCCAATATAGAAGGTAATGAATATTATATTTTTCATTTTAGTTACAATTTAAGGTTAAAATTCTTTCATTATTTGAGTCGAACTTGGTGTTCAATAAATCCTCAATATTCAAAGATGACAAATTACCAAACTTACCATATGCTCATGACGCTCTTGAGCCAAATATTGACAAACAAACCATGGAAATCCACCATGGCAAGCACCACGCTGCTTATGCAGCAAAATTGAATGGTGCGGTAGAAGGTACCGATATGGCTGGAAAATCATTGGATGAATTGATGAAGAATCACTCTAGCAATGCTGCAGTAAGAAACAATGGTGGTGTACACTGGAATCATTCTCTATTCTGGACGATCATGAGCCCAAATGGTAGCGGTACTCCTACAGGGGCTTTGGCTGACGCTATCAACGCTGCTTTTGGTTCTTTCGAAGAATTCAAAACTGCATTCAGCAATGCTGCTGCTACAAGATTTGGTTGTGGATGGGCGTGGCTTTGTGTACATGCTGTTGGCAAAGTAGAAGTTTGTTCTACGCCAAACCAAGACAACCCACTGATGCCAGAAGCTGGATGTGCTGGAACACCTATTTTGGGTCTTGATGTGTGGGAACACGCTTACTACCTAAAGTATCAAAACAAACGTCCTGACTACATAGAAGCATTCTTCTCTGTAATCAACTGGGATGCTGTAAGCAAGCTTTACGAAGCTGGAAAGTAATTAGAGATTGATTCTATTAAAGTGCAAAAGCCCCGACGGTTCGCGTCGGGGCTTTTTGTTTGTGAATACGATTTGAATTCCAATCTATCAATGAAACCTTCTCATCTTGGAAATAATTCAAAAGGCAAAAAAATCATATTCAACAACTATATAACCTTCAGTTGCATTTTTGGGGTCGTAACTAAATTCGCGCTCCTCGTCATAATAATCTCCTTTATCAATGAAATTTATTAAACCTGGGGGAATTACAATCCCATCAATAACAACCGTATCATTGATATTTCCAGTGATACTCACTGTTAATTTATCGACATGTTCATCTGGTTCAGTTATAATCCTTATATCTTTTTTAATCGGCTTGGAAACATCATCAATTATTACTTGTTGTTTATGATGCGATCCAAAGCAAGCAGATAAACTAAATAGGCAGGTAAATATTAAATAATCGGATTTACGCATGGCTAAAAACAATCTGAAGTACTGATTAATGTGGAATTTGGTGTTATCTGACTTCTAATATCAAGATTACTAATGTATCTCAATTCTCCATTACTCATGGCATTAATTATAAGGATAATCAACTGTTCAAGGTTGGCATCTGGGTTGGAGCTTCCTATTTGCCTGCCAATGGCATTGTTGAAAAGATCCATCTCTTTTTCTAAATATTTATCCTCAGGCACTAAACACTCATGTGCATCTCCAAACAAGCGTGTGACATCTGCGCCTAGCGACTGTGTATTGAGCGCGTTAAATAAAGCGTGTCGAAATGCATCTGCACAGGTGTTATGCAAACTCCCACTAAAATAAATACGTGTTTTTTCCACTGCAAAATCCCTGTTTTCCATCAACGAAGGAACAGCCAGTGGAAATTGAACAACCATTAATTTTTCACAAATGTTAGAATCTTCATTGAGGTCTAAACTTATATTAACCTTTAGACATTCATTATCGACTAATATGAAACCTTCTTCACACGGGAATACGTCTTCATCATCAATGTCAATAGTGGGTTGACGATCATTACCTATACCCGACCCGCCACCTCCTGGTGAGTAGGTTTCACAAGAGTAACAGCCCAATTCCGTAATAATCTGCGTGAAAGAACATACTGATTGATAATCCAGTATCCCCCATCTCTGACTCGATGGATACATGTTTCCTGGCCCACCTACATAACTTGTAGTAATCCATCTATATACAGGCACCTGCACACAATTCTCAGTCCATCCAGCATTGTCATCTGGTCTTGCCACTTCAAATACAGAATCATTACGATGTAAAAACTGCCTTTTAATATTTCCAGCCCAATCTGTCACTTCTACGATTCCTGAAAATGGCATTTCCTTATTGCTACTTGCCATATAGTTAAAGTCTGGATATGTAGTTACAAGTTCGATGGATAAGCCTTCTTCTCCGGGTTTGATTAGTACATAAGTCAAATTGTCAAAGGAAATAGATTTATTGCCTTTAGGTACCCTCAACTCTTGCTCATACTTCACTGGGATATATAGTGCCTTACCATCATTGGCATTACTAAAGTAGGCCTCATACCACTGAAGGTCCTTTTCAGTATCCCAAATTATACTACTTTCTCTTGCTGAGCTATTCGATTTTAGAGACTCGTATACATTCTCTTCAAAATAATCCTTAATCTTACTTACCTCAACTGAGAGTTCATTTGATGGCGCTATCGATTCCGTCTCTTGCATACAGGAGACCAGCGTCAGAATCAGGCATATTGCCCACCAGTTTTGTAATCTGAATAATTGTTTCATGTTAGGTTCTTAATAGTGAGTATTAAATAGAACAGTAACATACAATGGGGGGGGTATAATGCAAATAATGGTTTAGTTATTTGCAAAATAAAATATCTAGATTTTATCTCAATCAATCAAAATAAAATAGAGTTATTCGTAATACCTCTAAAATTCAGTCAATTCAAGACAGCCGTTTAAACCCGACAGGTTTTGCAAAACCAGTCGGGTTTGTTCATTTAGTCTTTTGTTGTAAACTGAGATTCCCTTGACTGGCCCCCCCAGTTTGTATTTCGCTACACTTCGTCGGAGAATGACGGTTGAGAATACTCCTCTTCAATGTCTGTTCAGAGGTAATACGGGGAAGTATAAATATTCCCACTTAAATCATTTTTCTACCTTCTGCAAAATCCTAGGAGTGGTAATAGAATCAAATTGTTTTACCATAAGAATCAATTCCTACAATTATGAAAGTAAAACTATCTATTGCACTATTGTTATTATCTGCATACTCGGTACACGCGCAAGTGCCCGCTGACCACATGAAGTATGAACCCTCCAAGAAAAAACCATTCGGACTACCCAATCCCTCAACACCAGAGGTGAAAGACTTTGCAGAAATGATTGGTATATGTGACTGCAAGAGTATCACAAGAAATCCAGATCAATCATGGGCAGACACCACTACCATGGTCTGGAAATTCAAATACATCATGAATGGTACCGCCATACAAGATGAGGTTTGGAGAGAATCTGGGCAGCTCGCTGGCAGCATCAGACAATATCATCCTGACAGTGCTCAGTGGGTAGTGTCATATTACAGTTTCCCTAGGATTCCATGGACGCCTGGTGTCTGGCATGGAAATAGAGCGGACGGAAAAATCGTACTTTATAAGGATTCCCCAGCGCCAAATGGAACACCTGGTGATTACAGGCTTACATTCTATGAAATAAATAACCAAGGTTTTAGCTGGAAAGGAGAGTGGGTAAACAAAACAGAAACCACTGTATTCCCAACTTGGATGATCTTTTGCTCAAAGAGAAAAGGTTAATCTCCTTGTAAATCAGATTGGTTGAGATAAAAATGATTTCTTTGTCTCTAATTGAAACTTATAAAGCAAATACTCAATAAGCATCGCAAAGCGCTCGGCAATGATTTCATTGCTTATCACAACCACGCACAGCGGGTGTATTACTACGCGATTACTTTGCTGCTGATGAAAGAAAGTAAAAAGCTTGCCGTATCGGCAGCTTTTCATGATCTGGACATTTGGACTAGTGGATCTATGAATTACCTTGATGGTTCAGAGGCTTTAGCTCGTCAGTATTTGACCAGAAACGATTTTGGGCTGCTACCAGATCAAATTGGTTTCATTATAAGGAATCATCACAAACTGAATCGTATCAAAGGCGATATCGAAGCAGAGGCTTTTAGAAAGGCGGATTTGATCGATTTAACTAGCGGCTTTATTCGATTCAACATCCCTATGAGCTTAATTAATTCTGCCGAAACCACTTATCCTCGCGACGGGTTTACTTCATTGATTACTAAGAAAATCATTATTCATGCCCTGCGAAATCCCGTTAAGCCCTTACCAATGATTCGCTGGTAAGCGAATCAAAACATTTTTAACCTATGAAGTATCAGGATCAACTTGATCGAGCCAAAGATAACCTGCAAGGCAACAAAGAATTTTTAAAAGGTCTCAAAAGAAAGAAACCAAGAAATCTTGACGACCGGTTTCACGAGCTCCATCATGAAGTTTTTGAAACGATAGATTGTTTGGAATGTGCCAATTGTTGCAAAACAACTTCACCAATTTTTCAAAATGGGGATATTGAGCGCCTGGCCAAAACCTTGAAAATGAAGGTTCCGGCTTTCATAGATGAGTATCTAAACTTAGATGCTGAGAGAGATTATGTACTAAAATCGTCTCCTTGCCCCTTTTTAGGAGACGACAACAAATGTATTGTATATGATAGTCGACCTACAGCGTGCCGCGAGTATCCGCATACCAATAGAAAAAGGATACACCAAATACTGAACTTGACTTTAAAAAATACTGAAGTGTGCCCAGCTGTTGGAAACATCATACAAAAAATGAGAGAGCAAGAGCTAAATCTCTAAAAAAGTCTTGAATGCACTATATTGAAGTTCTAATTATTTCCTCATGCAAAACCAAAAATTAATACTTGTCCTCATTCCGTTGCTTTTAGCTGGTTGTGGTGATAATGAATCCAATCCAGTGGACCCTCTTTCGGATTATACATCTACTTATGAGATCATACAAGGTGAGATTTGGAATCAATCATGTACAAGTTGTCATGTAGCTGGCTCTTCTTTCGCTAGGCAATCAGACCTTGTGCTGACCGCCGATGTATCCTACGATCAGCTAATCAATAGAACTCCAAACAACACAAGTGCAATTGAGGACGGTTTGGTTTTGGTGGGTGACGAAGGGTTAGAAAGCCTTTACAAAAGCTTCCTTTGGGAAAAAATTAACGTGTTGGATCAGGAGCATTTCTATGCTGATCATCCTGGGTATGGCACTATTATGCCACTCGGTGACGATCCATTAACCAACGGGCAATTGGAATTTATCAGACAATGGATTTTGGCAGGAGCGCCAAAAACTGGTGACCTAGTAGATCGAGATATTCTTCAAGACGAAAGCCGCTATGAAGACTTGACATTTGAGCCCTTGAAAGTTCCAGAAAATGGCTACCAATTTTATATCCCTCCATTTGATATTCCAGCAAATACCGAGCGTGAGCTTTTTATTTATAAAGAACTCAATAACCCAGAACCGGTCTATATCTCAGGTTTTGAAATCTCTATGAAATCTGGAAGTCATCATTTTTTGCTTTACAACTTCCCAGATGCTTTCCCTCTGGCTAACTATCCGAATGAAGGGATAATTCGAGATGTGTATAAAACCAATGGCGATCTTAATTCGTCCACACTGTTTCATATGCAACACCATCAGTTCGTGGCTGGCACACAAGTGCCTAAGGTTAGATACAATTATCCCGCAGGTGTAGCATTGCGGATCCCGGCAAATAGCGGATTTGATCTGAATAGCCATTATGCCAATAAGAAGGACGAAATGGTGACTGGCGAAGTGTACGCCAATATTTATACCACTGAAGAAGCTGATGTGCAGCACGTTGCTAAGATTCTTAACCTAAACAATGATAATTTCCTCCTTCCACCCGGTGAAGTTACGACGGTTACAAAGTCATATGTTTTTGAAGAAGATAGATATATTTTTCAGCTCTGGTCTCACGCACATGAGCACAATACCTCATTCAAAGTGTATGTAGATGGAGGAGAGCGAAACGGTGAACTCATTTATTTCTCTAATGACTGGGAACACCCTCCTATCTTACAATTAGACCCACCATTAGAATTAAAGGCCGGAGAAGCGCTAAGGCTAGAAGCGGTTTACGATAATTATGAAGATGAAGCTTTGTTCTTTGGGTTGAGAAGTACGGATGAAATGATGATCTTGTTTGGGGCTTTTTACGAGTAAAGGTGCTTTCCCTCAAAACAATATCTGTATTGGGTTGTGGTTGGCTGGGACTGCCACTGGCTAGAGTTCTTAACGAACGAGGTTATGAAGTCAAAGGAAGCACGAGACATGTCGAAAAACTCTCTGTCCTTAAAGAAAATGGCGTGATCCCATTTTTGATTGACTTAACTCCAACAGCTACAAATATTGATTCCTTTTTGGCAAGCAACATATTATTAATAAATCTTCCCCCACGTAACCAGAATAACGACCCTGACTTCTATAGAAAATCATTAGAATTCGTGAAGGAATCAGCCATTAGCAATGGTGTGCAAAAAGTGGTGTTCATCAGTTCGACGGGTGTCTATTTGGATCAAAACAAAAAAGTAACAGAGGCAGATGCTAGCTATCAGGGTCTCAGCCGCGCAGGAATTTCCCTTCTCAGAATGGAAGAGATATTCACCCAAGGCCCCTTCCAAACCACAGTGATCCGTTTTGGTGGCTTGTATGGCCCTGATAGACATCCGGGCAATTTCCTTAGAGGTAAAGAGAATCTGGCTGGCGGTTCAAATCCCATCAATATGATTCAATTGGATGATTGTATTGGGATAATTCAATTTATAGTTGACGATGAAATCTGGGGAATGACTTTCAATGCATGCTCTCCAAATCATCTCAATAGAGCGGAATTTTATCAAAAAGCAGCTCAAGAACTGGATGTCAGCCCTCCAACATTCTCCAGAGAAGAGAAGCCCTTTAAGAAGGTTTCTTCAGACCTTATCCGGTCAAAAGGTTATGAGTTTATACACTAGCCAAGATAGACTCTATTAAAAAATACATTATTAGTACAGACGACAGAGGGGATATACATAACGCTACGAATTCAATTTTTTATTATTCGTAATAATTCGTTAATTTCATTACAGTTCTGATAACTATTTTACAATATTTTAAATATTTCATACATTTTGAAATCAAATAATGCACTATCCGCAATAGATCCCTCTATTCTAGAAATCGGAACAGAGGTCAGACTGAAGAATGGCGAGATTGTCTCTCAACAATTTGCAAAGTCTACCCATTTTTATTTGCTCAAATCTGGGCGAGTAAAATTCTACCTTTCAGTTGATGAGTCAATCGGAGAAATTGAAGTGGGTGCTAGTGATAAAAAACTAACACCGATTGGTTGGAGTGGTTTTAATGCCCCCGGCAGATATGCCACCACGGTAAAAGTAGATTCACTAACAGCCACTTTTGTGAAATGGGATCATACAGCACTGATGGAAGTACTCTCCTCTAATCCTGAATTAGGAAGAAGCTTTTTGAAAGACGTATGTGGAAAAGCAAGACAACTATATAAAGTAGCTGTAAAATATCTCAGTGAAACTGGTCCAAGCCTCACTTCTACTGGAAAACCTGAGACAGACGGCTATAAAGTAATAGAGCCGTCTCGGGGGGAGGACCTCATTCCATTTCTTAGGAAATCAGCGTTCTTTGAGATTTTCGATGAGCTGCCTTTGGAATTCATCACACAACACATAGAACGAAGGGTATATCCAGCAAATGAAACCATCTATAAGCAAGATCAGCTGTCGGAAGGATTGTCTATTCTTGGTTACGGTAAAGTAAGATTTAGCTATACGGGAGAGGCAGGTGCCAACGTAAGTTTCCGGCAGATCAATACTTCAGGATTTATTGTAGGGTGGGCAGGAGCGGTGGATATGCCAAATATCATTAATGCAAGGGCGGTGCAAGAAACTTTAGTTTATCACCTATCGCTGGAAAGCCTCAATCGCATTCTGAAGTTGACTCCTGAGTTTGCTTCAAAATTTTATGCGCGCCTTCTTTGGCTTCTTAGTCATCAACTACAAGCTGTCCGTGCAAGAATTATTGCTGCCAAGCTCAATCATGAAGTGCTCGCCATTGGTAATCTGATCGATCAAAACAGCGCCAAGCTTTCTTTGGATTCCGCACTTCACAAAGTACCTCATCTCCTAGAGAACAAGCTTACTGTTCGGGACGCCATTGATACCTTGGAAAACATCAAAGAATCAGGCTCCACATTGGAGAAGAATATTGCCTTGACTTCATTGGATATCCTCGAAGAGATTATTAATGAAGAAAAATTCTATCGGGGGCTGGTCGATGTTTACAATAGCGTAGTGAAAGCTCCAAAAGATATGCCTACGAATGAAGTGCGTAAAGTAAATGCAAGAGCTTACATTAAGATTTTCGACAATCAAAGACATATCATTAATGGTGAGGAGAACCTTCCAGACTCTACCGGCAACATTTATATCTATAATCACCTCAGAAACGACCCTTACAACACATTACCCAACCAATTTCAGATCACCTTGGATTCGCACTTTATTAGTAGCATGATTCTGATGAGAAAGTATGGTATACCGGGATTAAGAATCGTGCGGGTTGGTTTGAGTAAAGAATTTGCCCATCAGGAATATTATCAAAGATTAGGTCACATAGATGTTTTCACAGAGCTGTCTGGTAACAATTCCAAAAAAATTAAAGAGAAAGCCAAGAAAGCATTCTTCAATGAGGCGAAAGCGCACCTTACCAATGGTGGCAACTTGATAATAAGTCCTGAAGGAAACTCCTATAGCACAGACGAATCACCAGGCCCATTCAAAGCAGGCGCTTTTAATCTCGCACTCTCAATGAAGAAGGAGCCTTGGATAGTCCCAATAGCAATGGCTAACTTTGAAAAGCGTGCACGGAACACTCGATTCTCAAGCATGATTCTTCCCCCGTTCAAAGCATCGGAGTTCATCAGGGATAAAGAGAGCAAAGAGGAAATGAAGGCTTTCTTAAGTAGCTATCAAAATACATTCAGAAGCTATGTGAAGCGAGCTCAAGCCCAAGCAACCTAACAAAAATCATTAGGAATGGATGAGGAGTTGATCAGCATGGAATTTGAAAAAGAAGTCGAAATCCTAGAACAAAAAATAAAAGAGTTGTCCAACAAAGGAGATTTAGTCGTTTTCTATGGGAGTTCGTCTGTACGCTTATGGGAAGATATGGAGTCAGATTTAGCACCGCTCAATATTCTCAATCTTGGCTTTGGTGGATCTTCGTTCTCTTGGTGTATCTATTATTTTGACAGACTATTCAAACATTTAAAACCAAAACATTTAATCATCTATGTAGGTGATAATGATCTCGCAAATGGCATAAAGCCTGAGAAAATTCTTAAAAAATTTCAACGGCTTACGCATCTGATCAGAATGAATTATCCTCAGGTTCCGATGGATTTTATCACAATCAAACCAAGTCCAATCAGAACATATCTACAACCTGAGATCAAGCTTACCAATAATCTCATTCGAAAGGAACTACTAGCTACCAATAGAGCCAACCTCATCAACGTCTTTGATAGCATGCTAGATGAGAAAGGTGTTGCAAGACCTGAACTTTATCTAGAAGACCAACTTCACTTGAATAAAAAAGGCTACAAAATATGGAAAGGCATTGTCAGAAAACACTTAGG
>CAYGPP010000030.1:0-18235 GCA_964351885.1 uncultured Marinoscillum sp. | reverse complement strand
AAAAACATTCCTTTTTTAGTTCTATTCTTCTTAATCAGCTGTTCACCTAAAGTTTTTAATGCCAAATGGGTGGAAGAGCAAGCTCCTGATGTGTTTGAAGCTCGTTTTGAAACAACACAAGGAAATTTTAATATCCGAGCAGAGCGACAATGGTCACCAGCTGGCGTAGATCGTTTGTACCAACTCATCAAAAACGATTTTTACACTGACATAGCCATATTCAGAGTCATGCCAGATTTCGTAGTTCAGTTTGGAATCAATGATGACAGTACCAAGAACGAAGCTTGGATGTCACATAAAGTACCGGATGAACCAGTCATAAAAACCAACGAACTCGGCACAATTTCATTTGCTCGTGGAGGACCTAAAACACGGAGTGTGCAGATATTTATCAATGTGGCTAACAACAGCCCCAATCTTGACGAATCAAATTATTCGGGCGTCAAGGGGTTTTCCGTGGTAGCAGAGGTCACTTCCGGAATGGATGTGGTAGCAAAATTTTATGGTGAATATGGCAACAAACCAGCCATGAAGCAAGGCAAAATATTTAAACAGGGAAATGATTTCCTCAAGAAGGAGTATCCTGAACTGGATTACATCACAGAGGCCAACCTCCTCAAGAAAAAGAAAAAGTGAACCGCTCTAGCGCGACTCACTTTTCAAAATATAATCCCGAATTAGAATTTACTTTCCGTAAAGCTCTTTACCTGCTTCTTCGTACTTATCTCCTTCAGTCCAGAAAATTTCTTCAGATCGGTTGCCAAGGTTAGTTACGGCATGGATAAAAGATTTTGAATACTTAGTCAAATACTCATAATCCAGTGTGTTTGCTTCATCCCCGGATTGATGGTAATAATCTGTAATCTGCTCATTCATCTCGGTATAACCTGGATCATAGGACACGGCAGGAACACCTTTAGACGCGAAACTAACATTATCACTTCGATCATAGTAATTCTCCTCTGGAAGTGGATCATCTATTGCTTCTAATCCCCAAGCTTCTGCAGCATCAGTAAATAGTTGTGTAACACTGGTACGGAAAAATCCAACCACTGTAACCTTACTCACATCATTATACCCTCCTGTGTCAGTATTCAAATCATAGACTGTTTTTTCCAAAGGAATTACAGGATGATCTGCATACCATCTACTGCCTAATAAACCCTTTTCTTCTGCATTACAAGCCAAAAATGCGATCGATCTTTTTGGCGGGTGCTTAGCCAGATACTCAGCGGCCATAAGCATGTTGGCAACACCAATGCCATTATCACGAGCTCCGTTATAGATCGTATCACCTTCCGATCCCTTCACACCAATATGATCGAAGTGAGCAGAAATCATGATGTACTCCTCTTTCAATTTAGGATCAGTGCCTTCAATATATCCAACCACGTTTGGTACTTGCACAACATCACTTGATTTTCCTTTGATCGTCAATTTGGCGACAGTGCCTTGATTCTCCTGAAAAAAGCTCAATAAACTATCAGAATCCAACAACCAACCGGATGGAAAAGAAGACTTCTTCTTTGCATCGGGATTAGCCAACTTGAATTTCTCCCCTGAGAAATAATACTGCATCAATCTCCAAGGGTATTTAGTTGGCTTGTAAAGTTCAATTAGTCCAAGTCCCCCCGCTTCTGAAATACTTTTCTGTTTCTGAATGGTGTATGGGGTGAGTCGAGCATTTGGCTCGCCGTTTCCAGCCTTTACTACTACGATTTTTCCTTCAATGTCAAGACCATCAAGATCCTCGCCCAAGCCGTAATTGGCATATACGATCTCTCCTTCGAGTGTTCCGTTTCCTGATGTATACCATACCATTTGATCACTATTAAACTCCCGATCAGTAACTTTTAACTGAGCATATTGAGGAGGAACTTCTTTGCTTAGCGACACCTGCTGAAAGTAAGAATCCATACCTGGGGCCATTTTCACACCATAAGAGCGAAAACGCTCGGCTATATATCTCGCAGCTATTTGATTTTCTTGTGTTGCTGTATTTCTACCTCGTAATTCGTCAGAAGCCAAAAAATAGAGATGCGATTTAAACTCCGATAATTGAACTTCATTGTTAATGGTCTTGACCAACTTCTGTGCTCCTGCCGTAAATGACAAGACCACTGCACATAGGATTAATATAAGTTGCTTCATTTTGATATTTTCGGTTCTAATGAATAAGCGAAACTAGAAACTTCTTAATTGGTTCAATAATGCCTTTGTGTAGGCGGTGATATTCATTAAGCGGATGGTAAAAAAGAAGGCGCTAACCTTTCGATTAGTGCCTGAATGTTCTTCGCGAGATGTAGACTTAGAACTTCGGGTGTTTCTTACCCGGAAATTCCTTTTCGAAAAACTCACCGTATTCTTTGATGGTCTGCTTCATATCTTTTCTGAGCCAGATAATTCCGACAAGGTTAGGAAGTGTCATCAAAGCAATGGTAATCCCTGACAAAGTCCAAATGATCGTAGTGTCTTGAAATGAAGCAAAGAAAAATGCCACAACGTAAACTATTCGGTAATAAATCACCGACTTAGTCCCAAATAGGAAGGTCATAGCACGATCACCATAATAAGACCAACTGATGGCTGTGCTAAAAGCAAATAGTAAAAGACCAATAGAAACGATATACTGACCATAATCACCAAAGAAACCCCTATTGAAAGCTATTGCCGTGAGGGGCGCGCTGTGTACAAGTGACTCCCCAACAAAATTCAACGGCTCATCATCGGTTATTGATCCAGATTCTATGGAAATAGAGCCAGTAAACAGCTCATCATTCGTTAATCCTTCGTTCTTGAAAACTTGGATATTTTCTGCAAAACTCCGTGAATGCAGAAATGTAATATTCGTATTGGTAATTGCGCCATTTTCAATCGTAAGCTGTCCTGTGTAACCTGGTAGTGGCTTTATATCATTCAAATGATCAAATAGACTCTGGGTCGTTTCAGGGTCGCCTTCATTCAATACTCCACTAATAATCTGAATCTCGGAATACTCAAATTGATTCGTATGCTTTTCAGACCATACTCCAGAGGAAAGCAATACCAACCCCGTGACAGTACAAATAATAATCGTATCAATAAATGGCTCCAAAATCGCCACCATACCCTCAGATAACGGCTCGTTGGCTTTCGCAGAGGCATGAGCGATAGGTGCAGACCCTTGGCCTGCCTCATTGGAGAACAATCCACGTCCAACGCCCTTATTAAAAGCAAATGCCAGATTGGCACCAATAAATCCCCCGGTTGCCGCCGATCCAGTGAAGATCTCACCGAAGATGGCAATAAACGAAGGAACGATGTTCCCAATATTATAGAAGATCACGGCGAATGCCCCAATGAAGTAGATGATCGCCATTGCTGGAACGAGCTTGGAAGTAACAGCAGCAATTCGCTTGATTCCTCCGATGATGACAAGTCCTAGAGCCACTGCTAGCACCGCCCCTGTAAGCATTTGGTCTATCCCGAATGTTGCAAGGAGAGTACTAGAAATACTATTGATCTGAGGTAAACTTCCAGTTCCAAAAGAGGAGAGTACTGTAGCAAAAGCAAAAACAGCTGCCAGGATTTTCAGGTTGACTTTCTTTCCCCGAAACTTAAACTCCGCATTTTTCATATAGTACATCGGCCCACCGGCCATTGTACCATCGTCCAATTTTTCTCGGTATTTGTGCGAAAGCGAAACCTCCACAAACTTGGTACACATACCTACAGCAGCAGTCACCAACATCCAAAACAATGCGGCTGGCCCACCCAAATGAACAGCAAAAGCCACTCCAGCTATATTGCCAGTACCAACCGTACCCGAAAGCGCAGTGGCCAATGCCTGAAAGTGAGAGGTGTCACCAGGTAAATCTTTCTTATCAAATTTCCCACTGACAATTCGAATCGCATGCTTGAAGAATCTGATTTGCGGAAATTTCAAATAGATTGTAAAAAACAAACCAGTACCGAGCAAGGCATAAGGAAACCAAAATGCACTACCGATGAAACTATCAATCAGCTTTAGAAATTCGTTGAGTTGGAGCATAAATATTAGGTAAGTGGGGTTTTTGAATCTGACAAAAGTAATTATTCTGAACTAAGTATTTCCCATGTAGATTTGGTCTTTGTATTTGATAACTTCATTGAATGATTGGACTCCTAAAAATTGCTTTAAAAATACTTCCTTGGCTGCTAGTCGTGAGCTTGCTTTCCTGGATGCTCCTAGAAGAAAAGTTGGGATTTAGTGTTCAGGAAGGAAATAAAGAAGTGTATCAAAATACCATTCTAACGAGAATGGAGTCCATGGGAAAATTGGAACTAGTCCAGTACAATTTTCAGGAAGTAACGGAAATCAAGAAGGAAATGGACAAAATTGATTTTAAACTATTCAAACTTCCTACCACAATGGCACCTGATTCTCGCGCGGTACTGATCAGTCAGGGCAGTGCAGCCGGCTGCATTGACCTGTCAAGGATCGAAAAAAAGGATATCCTTGAAATCAATGATACCCTCTACATTACTCTTCCCGATCCCGAGCTCTGCTACTTCAAATTGGATTTAGAAAAATCTCGCCTTTATGACTTAGAGATATCCGGACTGTCAAAGCCAGATAGAAAATTGTTTCTAGATAAGTTGTACAAATTGGCTGAAGACAAAATTCAACAGTCAGCTCTGGACATTGGGATTCTTGACCAAACCAAAGGAAATGCAAATCTTATACTCAAACCACTATTTGAAGAAATCGCTGATAAGCCTGTCATCCTAACTTTTAAAATGGATCAGCCGCAATTCTTAATGTAGGGTTACCATATACCATAGCAACCGCCCATTTTAATTGGGCCCATCATTTGCCGAAACTAATTGGATTCTAAATCAAAAGAATTCAGAACCATTAGACCCTACTAAATCGCAGCATCATTTGATTATTGAAATAGCCCAGTTGACCATGTCGACCGGGCTTAATTCACTTGGCTCTAGCCCAAAGAGTACTACGTATCTCTCGGTAGATAATATGCCGAGTAATAGGAATAGCAACATTTAAGACCTAAGTCTAATTTCGTAAGTATCATTTTTTAACTAAATCAATACACCTATGAAATCATTACTAACTCTTTGTGCCATGCTGATGATGAGTTCAGCCATTGCACAATTTCAATTCTCCAATAAAGACTATAAGAATAAAAACCTTGATTGGATGGGCATGATCACTTTCGACGAGGAAATGATGGATGTTCAAAAGCTCTACTCGGACGATGCTGGGAACACTTACGTCATAGGTAGGTTTCAGTGGGACATCCACCTTGGTGTGCCAGCGGAGAAAAAGAAAGATCCTGAACCTCCAAAAGTAAGTGCTGACAATTCCTTCGGGATTTTCATTCAGAAAATTGGCCCAGATCAATCAATCAAATACACCAAAGTACTCAAGTTTGGAGACCGTAATCAAGCGGATATGACCAGTCCATTTTTTAACATTTTCAATGATGTTACGATTATAGGAAGTGATCTCTACATGACAGGATCTTTCGAATTCACCGCTGATTTTGGTGATGGAGTTAAGTTGACCAGCTCTGGTCGTAACGATATGTTCGTAGCAAAATTCGATGGCAATGGGAAAACACAATGGGCAATCCAAGGAGGTGGCAGTGGTAGTGTTTATGCAGAAATGGATCCAGGAGGGCTAGCCGTTACAGCTGATGCCTCAGGTGAAAATGTATATGCGATTGCTAAACTAAATGCCTATCCAAAAGGTGGTGGCAAGCTAGATGGTCAAGATCTTAATCTTACTGAGCACGGCGGCACACTCGTACTAATGAAAATTAGCAAAGCTGGCAAAGTCATGTGGTTTAAAAAAGCCCCTGCTGGGACCGGCGGATCTAATACAGACATGTCGCTGGATGGAGCTGGCAACTTGTATATCTCTGGAAATACCATGTTTTTTCTAGAATGGGAAGGCAATAAAACTGAGATAAATGGAATGGCGGACGCCTTTGTGATGAAACTTGATGGAGAAGGAAACTACATCTGGGCAAAGGTTTTTGGAGGGGATGATCTGACAGACATATTCTCAGCTATGAGCGTAGATAAAGCCGGAAATATTGCGCTTTTCGGCACATTCAAAGCAGGTACCTATTTAGGTAATATCCAAGTTCTTGAGCCAAAAGCATCCATAATGAGCCTTGCAAATATTGCTATGTCAATGAATACGGATGGAGAGGTGACTGCTGTCACTCAATTTGATGGAAAGTCAATTATTGATATACCGCAAAATGCATTTTCGACATCCGCGGGAGAAGTCCTCTTCTATCTTTATGAAAAATCTAAGCTTAATGGTGAAAAAATAAAAAATGTAGGTTATTACTCTCAAAATACAAATGGTGGAGTGGAATATATCTGCAATCCAACTTATGAATCACCAGCCTATACTTTCATGGCATCTGGAATCCAGAAAACAGAATCCTCAATGTATATGCTAGGCAAACTGATGAAAACTTCCGAACTAATAGGAAGTGTAGTAGGAGCAAAGGCTGGGGCATTAATCGAAAAGCAAACCAACAAAAACTGGGTGTACAAAAGAGACCTAGATGTAGGATTATTATTACTTAAAGTGAACATAGACTAATTAAAATTATGAAAAAGCTAATATTATCATTGATACTTCTTGTGGGGTTCTTATTCCCACAAGCTCAAGAAAAGCAAATGGCTGAGGCCTACAAAACCAATAATGTCAACTACTTCATCAAAAGCACACCTGAGGCCAAGTATGAAATAGTAGGAGAACAGAAAGTAACTGGAGTGGGTAAAACCACGAGCTACACTGCAGGAATACAAGGTGTTGCAGGGTTTAATCAAGTACAGCAAGGTATAGCAGAATTCAATGAGCAACAATTGAAACTAGCCAAGAAAGGAAAAGATGTGAAGTACGATGGCATATTGGTAGACAAGCCAAAGCTGGTTCAATTTATCAAACTGGAGTTGGGATCTAAAGGTGCAGGATATGGTGCAGTGGGAGCCAATGCTATCTCTGTAGTAGAAGAAAAATCAGGAAAGATCGTATTCTTCATGAGCAAGCCCAATTTGGATTTCGATGTAGTTTCGGAAATCACCTATAACCAAGGTGGACTTGGCGAGACCATGCGTGGTGGCAATACGATGGATGTATCCATCAATGGAATGATCGACAAAGGAAAAAGATGGGTGAAAAAAGGAAAAATTGCCTCAGATTTTGACGCGCTACTTATTGATTATAGTTCAATAGTGAGAGGTCAAGTAAAGGGTCAGCTGATCAAGTTTAAATAAGCAATCCCCCGCCGCTGAAATGATATAGGTGATTGACGTCCCGAGGCTTGCTCTGGGGCTCAATCACCTTTTTTTACAAGACGATCCAGCCCATTTTGTAGCCGTACTTGAGCAAACCAACTACGCCCTTCACTTCCGTCTTCTTGAGAATATTTTTGCGATGAGTTTCTACTGTTCTCCTCGAAATAAATAGTTGATCAGCAATCTCCTCACTTGACTTTTCGAGAGAAATGAGTTGCAAAATTTCTTGCTCTCTGTCAGTAAGCTGTACGGCCTTTGTATCAATGCGCTTTTCTTCTTTGTACTTATCCAGAATGATCGTCATCACTTCATTGCAGTAGTAAGTACTGCCATCTGCCACTTTAGCGATTGCTTTTAGCAGTTCATTTCGGTCAGTGTTTTTAAGTACGTAACCTTCAGCCTCTGCCATCATGATCTCTGTAACAGTTGGCTTATCGTCATGCATTGTGAGTACGATGACCTTGATCTCTGGATGATTAGCTTTGACATGCTTAACCAACTCGGTCCCATTCATCTTTGGCATATTGAGGTCTGCCAAAATAATATCTGGATGTACTTGATCTATTAATTCCACAGCCTCCAAACCATTGGCAGCTTTGCCAACAATCTCGATACCCTGAGCATCTTCTAATAATGAGTTTATCCCTTCGAGAAATAGCTCATGATCATCAACCAATAAAATTTTGATAGCCTCCATATCACTTAGGGATTGAGAAAATTACTGTCGTTCCTGATCCTAAATTAGACAAAATGTTCATATCTCCTTTCATTAACTCGACTCGTGAACGGATATTGGATAATCCTATTCCCGAATTTAAGCTGGCAGACTTATCAAACCCTTGACCATTATCCTGAATCTTAAATTGGTAGTGGCTATCATTTTCAGCAATTGACAACTCAATATGGGTTGCATTTGCATATTTTAATGCATTATTGAAAACCTCTTGAGTTACTCTATATACATTGATAATTACAGATTCATCCAGTTTTAAATCACAATCCTGTCTGTATGTTGCCTTTATCTGATCACTATCATTGATCCGGTCTACAAGGTCTCTTAAAGCTCCTTCAACGTTAGAATTCATCAATGCATTAGGCATCATATTATGCGAGATATTGCGTACTTCCTTTACGGCATGATCGATTAGATTGAGTGAGTTTTTTACCTTTTTGTCAGAATTATCCAAAGCAGAAACGGTAATCCGAGCTGTAGACAATACCTGCCCCAAGCCATCGTGCAACTCTTGCGCGATACGTTTGCGCTCCTTTTCTTCAGCATCTACGACTGCTTTAAATCTGTTTCGCTGGAGTTCTTCTCGTTCCTCAGACATTGCAGATTTCAACTTATACCTTTTGCGACTATTTAATAATAACATCACCGAAATCACCAGCACCGCTAAAAGAAATACGGCAATTATCAGAATTCTTGTCTGGGAAAGCTCATTGGTTTTCAATTCGTTTTCAGCAGTAATCAGTTTGAGCTTTTGCTCTTTTTTCTCAGTGTCATAAGACACTTGCAAATCAGCAATCTTGGCGAGATTACTTTCATTCAATATCGAATCCTCATAGACATCTTTCAATTTGAAGTATTCTAAAGCCAGTTGGTATTCATTTTGTTTCAATGCTAGTTCATGCAGATAGGCATAGTTATTAGCAATGAACTGTTTGTTTCCAGTCTTTTTGAAAGTCTCCAAACTTTCAAAAAGATAGTTTTCTGCGTTATTATAATCACCAAGGTATATATACGCTTCCCCTACGTTCAATAGGCCAATTCCTACACTTACAGGATCATTTGCTTCAATAGCTTTATCTCTCGCTTTAAAGTAGTACTGAATAGCACGCCTTAGATCATTTTTATAAAAGTAGATCGCCCCAATGTTGTTGCAGATGCTTGATTCACCATCTTTATTAGTGTTGGTTATCATGTTTTCTTCGGCTAGCAGATAATACTCCAATGCCTGATCCAAATTGCCCGAACCAATCTCAACCGTACCTAGCTCAACATAAGCTGCAGCGACAATTTTTTGGTTTTCAGTTAGCTTACCTATTTCCAGAGTCTTGTTCAGGAACTTGCTTGCCTCCTGATTTTGACCAAGTGAAATGTTTATTTGCCCGATTGTCAGATTGGACATAGCAGAGATATAGGAATCTCCTATGAGATGAGCTATTTTCAAAGCATCGGTAAAGTATGCCATTGCTATATCTGGATTGCCCAAAAACTTATGAACTACTCCAAGATTTTGATTTGCCCTAGCTATTTGTAAAGAGTCGGAGAACCTATGCCCAATAACCAAAGCCTGTTGTCCATGATATAATGCAGAATCATAATTGGCAATATTTTGTAATGCCACTGCAACAACTGAATGGTAATTTGATAAAACCGATTGTCTATCCGTTTTTTGGGCATATTGCTTGAGTTTATCTGCATAGTACATCATGCTGTCAAATGAATTATACTCATAGGACTGGGCTTTGCCTGTGTAATATTTAACACTATCCAATTGACCACTGACGACCATAGAATAAATCAAGAGAAGAATTGCAATGCTATTTCTCATTGTAAGTTTCATTTTGATTTACGCTAATTTCAATTTGGGTATTTTGAGTTTTACACAGGTTCCACCGATATCCGAATGTACCTTGAGCGTGCCATTTATCAATTGCAGTCTTGTAGCAATATTCTTCCATCCTATCCCGTGGCTGGTTTTGATCAATGAAGTATCAAACCCAACACCATTGTCTTTGATTTCCATATCATAATGTGAATTATGTTCTGAAACTGACACATGAATTTCTGAAGATTTTGCATATTTCAAGGCATTATTTAGTACCTCCTGAACAACCCTGTAGAGATTTATTGAAACTGATTGATCAAGCTGCAATTCACAACTTTGGTGATAGGTCGCCCTAATTTTTTCACTCTCGTTTATAGTATCTAAAAGATCTCTCAAAGCAGCTTCTAAATTGGATTTCATCAACGCATTCGGCATCATATTGTGAGAAATACTGCGAACCTCCTTTACAGCATGGTCGATCAGATCGAGCGAGTTTTTTACCTTTTTGTTGGAATTATCCAAAGCCGAAACGGTAATCCGTGCTGTGGACAAAACCTGTCCCAAACCATCGTGCAATTCTTGAGCAATGCGTTTACGTTCTTTTTCTTCAGCATCTACCACAGCCTTGAATCGTGTACGTTGGAGTTCTTCTCGTTCCGATGCAAGAGATGCTTTGAGTTTATAGCGTTTACGGCTGTTCAAAATCATAAGTCCGCCCACAACGAGTGTTACCAGAATTAACGCAAGAAAGATAAATAGCCTTGTTCGCTGAATTTCTGCTTTTTGTAGTTGAGATTGTGTCTCTAACAACTGAAGCTGTTGCTCTTTCTTTTCTGATTCGTATTTGGTGGACATTTCGGCTACTGCGTTGGCAGTGTTTTCGCTAAATATTGAGTCTTTTATCGCATTCCATTTGTCAAAATATTCTATTGATAGCTCCGTCTGCCCAAAGTGTCCATATGCCAAAGTTAATGCTCGATATGTGTCTAAAGCATGTCCCATAGATCGGGTAAGACTTGCAACTGAATCTGCCTTTTTGGCGTGCAAAAGGGCCAATTGGTAATTCTGCTTTTTGATATATAATGACGCAAGATTAGCATGAGGAGCTAGCCAACCCAATGATGCCCTTCCTTCTGCCAATTTAATCGCTCTGGCATATGTTTCGATTGACAAATCAATCTTGTTTTGTAACTGATAAATATTTCCCACATTATCAAGAATACTAGATTCGACTTGTTCAATATCACCTTTACTACAATACTCAAGCCCTTTGTTGTAGTAAAATAACGCGCTATCTAATTGCGCTAATTGCTTAAAACAAATACCAATATTGTTGTATGACCTAGCGATTCCATCAATATTTTCTTGCCTAATTCGGATCGCTAAGGATCGTTTGTTATACTTCAGCGCTTCTTGTGGTAATTCTAATTCTTGATAGATCAACCCTATATTACTTACGGCTTTGGAAATCCCTTTCGAATTATTGAGTGATTCATATAACCGAAGTGCATCCAAAAAATAGATCAGAGCCTCTTCAAATTGCCCTTTATTCCAATTCATCATACCAAGGTTATTGAGCCCATCGGCTTCTAAATCCTCAATCTGATAAGCTTTTGCCAATTGATATCCCTTGAGAAAGAAATGGCCTGAAGAATCATAATCACCACGTATATCGTGGACGATACCTTGGATAAAGGTACTCTTCACTTCTCCCCGCTTATACAATTTTTCGATGCTCAAACGCGCTCCCAACCTACTATGAAGCTGAGACTTCTCTTGATCTTTGAATACATTTCGCATGGCTACTGCATTGATAGAGTCGATATAAATCGAATCTAAGGCTGAGGTTTTCTGAGAGAATGAATTCGTCACTATTGAAAAAATGCATAAAACACTTATGAAAAAATAATTCGCTTTCATAAAGTCAAATTACAAGAGAAAATTCAATTATGCCAATTCATACTATTTAGGCAGCCCGCTCATTACGAATCGATATATGATATTCGCAGCAAGCCTACTTGTTCGGCCATCATCATATGTAGGGTTTAATTCAGCTATATCAAAAGACAAAACCTTGTTGCTTTTCAATATTGAATTAAGCAACCTAAGGACAACCTCTGGACTCAAGCCAAAAGCAGAAGGTGCGCTGACTCCTGGAGCAAATGCGCCAATGATTGCATCTAGGTCAAGTGTTATATAGATATGATCTACTCCTTTAATAAAATGCTCAACCTTTTGATTGAGAGCTTCAAAAGTGCTATTCAGTACTTCTTCTAAAGAGATATAAGACTGTTTCTCTTTCTGCATGAATTCATAGAGTGCTCGCTGATTGGCCGATTGATTAATCCCGATCGGAAAATACTTTACTCTAGATTTTCCCAGATTCGATCGCTCCATTAATTGCCGAAATGGAGATCCCGAATGTGCCCCTTTTGCATAAGTACGAACATCAAAGTGCGCATCAAAATTGATAACCCCAAGGGTGAATATTTCGCTATTGTCGAGATAATCCAATACTCCACTCCCATGACCATAAGCAATCTCATGCCCTCCTCCGACTAGAATGGGAAAGTATCCAGCAGTCAATAATTGTGACACCTTTTGAGCCAATTCGGCTTGGCCTGCTTCAAGATTATCTCCTTCAACGGACACGTTACCAGCATCGCTAATTCTTAAATCTGAAGTTTCGAAATGTACCGCCAGTTTCGCCAAGGACTTTCTGATTTCATTTGGCCCAGCCTTCGCGCCTACTCTGCCATTGTTTCTCCTCACACCCTCATCCGACTCAAATCCCAAAATTGCAAATCGCAGACCTGATGTAATCGGAATTTCAATATTCAAGTCTAGAAACTCCACGACATGATGCCACAAAAAACCCGCTTCGCCTAACTCCGGTTCGTCTCTGCCTGTCCAAATAGTTCGATCACAAGATTGATACATGGTTGCTATAATTAGATCATTTCTCCATTCTTCCAAACTGAGATTGGCTTCATACGTCCTTGCTGATAAAAAATCTCGCGATAATCACTACAAGGGAATCCGATCATGTCGGCTTTTTCATTAGTAGATAACCTTCCTCGATCACTCAGCCCTAGTGCAGCTGCAGCGCGATAAGTTATACCCGCTATCAACTCAGCAGCGGTCAATTTCTCATAAATCCCCAGCAAAGAAGTCTGAACAAGTAAATCTCCCATCGGTCCAGAACCGGGATTCCAATCTGTCGCTATGGCAAGATTAGCTCCTGCATTCAATAATTTCCGCGCTGGCGTAAAATCTATTCCCAAGCCCAAAGATGCTCCGGGCAGTGCGACTGCCACAACATCAGAATTAGCTAAAAGCTCAATTTCCCTGTCCCCAGAGGCTTCCAAATGGTCTGCGCTTCGAGCTCCAAAATCCACCGCTAGCTGACTCCCACCAGCGCTAAACTGATCTGCATGAACTGTCAATTGAAAACCAAGTTTTTTAGCTGCAGTGAGGTACGGCCTGGCTACCTCCACAGGAAAGGCATTGTCTTCGACGAAAATATCCACTCGCTGAGCTAGACCCTTCACCCGAATTTCCGGTAGTAAGTCATGTTCCAAATGCGCCAAGAAATCTTGCTTCTCAAACTCTTTTGGACAAACATGAGCTGCTAAACAAGTAGCAATCAAATCAGCATCCGTTTTACTCCGAGCAGTTTTGATAATGCCTAGCAACCTCAATTCTTGCTCAGCAAGTAGTCCATAGCCAGTTTTTACTTCAATCGTTGTTACCCCGTCATTGATATGTCGTTGTACTCTCTGAAGCAAACTATCAAGCAACGTTTGATCAGAAGCATTTTGGGTTTTGGAAACAGAATCAAAAATACCTCCGCCCTGAGCTAAGATCTCTTGATAAGTACGACCTTCCATCCTCATGGTATAATCCTGGGCTCTACTTCCTCCCCAAATCAAATGCGTATGACAATCAATCATTCCGGGCAGTAAAACCATTTCTCGGTCTATGGCTTGATAGCGATAATTCTTAATGTCGAAATCCTTGAAACGGCCAATTGAAACTATTTTACCTTGATCAACCATAACAGCTCCATTTTCAATAATGCTTAATTGGTCATTCGAAAGTGAGCCTTTCAATGGCAAATCATTCAGCGAGATAATTTGTGAAAAAGGGCCAATAAGTGTCTGCATTTCGGGGTGTCTATGCCGTTAAAAAAATGTCTACTCAATATTTAAGATAAGGTAGTCTAACGAATCTAAAAATTCTCAATTTCCAGAACACCTAAAAACCCAAAACACTATAACCATCCATCGACCCACCTTAATACCCATATTTCTCCTTCCACCTATTCTTTAGAAACTTCCTAAGTTCATCTTCTCTGGTGTTGCTACCAGGATCATAAAATTTGGTGTCCCTAATCTCCTCAGGCAAAAATTCCATCAACGCGAAATTGTTAGGATGGTTGTGCGCGTATTTGTAGCCTGTACCATATCCCTGATCCTTCATCAGTTTTGTTGGAGCATTGCGAATGGCCATAGGCACTTGAAGATCGCCAGACTTAGCCACTTCCTGCTGCGCCTGATTAATCGCCATATAGCTCGCATTACTTTTTTGAGAACACGCTAAGTAGGTCACACACTGAGAAAGGATAATTCTGGATTCGGGGTAACCGATCACATTTACCGCCTGAAAAGCTGAAGTAGCAATCACCAAGGCGGTTGGATTCGCATTACCAATATCTTCTGAAGCCAAAATCACCAGACGTCTAGCAATGAATTTGACATCTTCTCCCCCCTCAATCATCCTTGCTAAATAGTAAACGGCAGCATTGGGATCACTCCCACGAATCGACTTAATGAAGGCAGAAATAATGTCATAATGCATCTCACCACTTTTATCATAGAGGACAGTCTTCCGTTGAACTATTGCTATGACCTTTTCATCTGTGATTTCAATCTTCTCTTGCTCCTCATCACTCTTTAGCACCAACTCCAAAATATTGAGTAGTTTCCGAGCATCTCCGCCCGATAAGTTGAATAGTGCCTCCGTCTCTTTCAGTTCGACCCGAAGCTTCTTCATTTCATCATCTTCTGCTAAAGCTTGCTCTACAATCAACAGCAAATGACTCTTGTCAAGATGATTCAAAGTATAAACCTGACACCTTGAGAGCAATGCCGCGTTGACTTCAAAACTTGGGTTTTCGGTAGTGGCTCCTATCAGTGTGATAGTTCCTTTTTCTACGGCTCCCAGCAGCGCGTCTTGCTGGCCCTTATTGAATCGGTGAATCTCATCTATGAATAAAATGGCCCTACTCCCTGATCTAATATTATTAATAACCTCTCGAATATCTTTCACTCCGGAGCTGATGGCACTCAAAATATGAAAAGGCATCTTGACCTGATTGGCAATAATGTTCGCTAGAGTTGTCTTTCCCGTCCCTGGAGGTCCCCACAGAATCATAGATGGCACCTGACCTGCATCAATCGACCTTTTCAAAACCCCTTTGACACCTACCAAATGCTCCTGTCCTATCATCTGAGAAAGATTCGACGGGCGCATGCGTTCAGCTAAAGGCTGATTGTTTTGAAAAATTGACATATCACAAATATACTATTGGTAAATAACCAAATGGCATAAAAAAAACAGCTTCCTGGGGCGGAAAGCTGCTCGAATAACTAAAAGGTTAATTGTTAATTATTTGACCTGGTCGAAATCTCCAGATTTCTTACCACGTAATTGTAGAGCTCTGTGTCAGATTTTCGGGGCAGATAATTATTGTGTAAAAAAGCAAAACATTCATTGAGGAATTGCTGCTTTTCCTCTTCAGATTGCAAATCAATTGCATCACTCTCATCCCATTCTTCAATTAGTTCAAGCGTATCCTCTTTAGGTACTCCCAAAAATTGTCCAGTTCTGATAATTGCATTAGTCCTCTTCTCTACTGGGCTACTAAACTTCACCAGAGTGGCGAGTGTCTGCATGGTCGATTTATCAATTTCTGTGAAAATCATAAGGCGAATTGTTTGATCTACCATTCAAATGTAGAGCAAATTGCAAACGATTGCAATACAATGTCTAATGTATTTTTCACAGCTAATAATTGTAGGACTAACTTTGCCTTTACTAATCCGTCAATTCACTTTTTGACTACCCATTTTGACCAAAAATTCAATAACGAAATTTACCCAAGGAGCCTTCCTGTTTAAACACCGTGGAAGTATTCCAACAATCATCCTTATGCTGGTTTTAGGCTTTCATTGGTATGGTCTGAACACTTGCGAACGATCGGCTTTTCATCTGAGTCAGACTTATTATCTCTGTTGTTTTACTATTTCACTTTTGGGTATAGCGCTGAGGGTTAACACTGTGGGACATTCTCCGAAAGGAACGTCAGGAAGAAATACCGATGGGCAGCTCGCTGATGTATTGAACACCTCGGGCATGTATTCAATCACTCGAAATCCACTCTACCTTGGCAATTTCTTGATCTGGATTTCCATTGTTTCATTATCAGGCAGTCTTGTGATAATTCTCCTTTTTATTCTTTTTTTTACTTGGTTCTACGCCTCAATTATATCCGAAGAAGAATCATTTTTAGAAGTTCAATTTGGTGAAGAATATGCTAAGTGGAAAATCCGGACTCCTAAGTTTTTTCCGCACTTATCGAAGTACAAAAAATCTGTTTTCGGCTTCAACTGGAGGAAAGTGATTCGAAAAGAAAAGAATGGATTAGCTGCCGCACTCGGAATATTTTTCCTTTTCAGGATCGCAATTCCGATTGAAGTACATGACTTCACTCTGGTAGAATCAATCCGTCAAGAGTGGTTCTGGAGCGTGCTCGCATTAGTTGGAACAGCTTCTTACGCTATTACCAAAGCATTAATGGTTCGCGGCACATGGCTCGACAATAAGCCCAATTAAATTGCCCAACAGCCACTAGCTTTACGGCGTGATTCAAGAACCTAAGCGCCATTTGGCAATGCTTTCCGTTGGGCTGCTTTATGGTGGCAACTACAGTATTTTGAAAGTGGTTACTCCAGACTTTCTGAGCCCTTTCTCATTTATAGTGGTGCGGGTCGGGATTGCTACTTTAGCATTTTGGCTAATCGGTGCATTTGCACCACAAAAGGTCAATTGGAAGCAAGATGGATTACTGATTTTTCTTTGCGCTTTCTTCGGAATGGGCGTCAATATGCTTCTGTTCTTCAAAGGAGTAAGTCTAACCAGTGCCATCAACGCATCACTGATCATGACACTTACTCCCATAATGGTCTTTGTCTGCGCGCTTTTCATTTTAAAAGAAAAATTGAGTCGATGGAAATCCATCGGATTACTCATAGGTCTTGGAGGAGCTGTTCTGATTGTAATTCCTGAAGGGTCAAGAGGCTATCAGGGAAACTGGATGGGAGATCTGATGGTACTCCTCAATGCGTTGACATATGGCGCATATTTGGTACTAGTCAAACCTTTATTGGATAGATATGAACCCATAACTATTGCCAAATGGGGATTCCTGATAGGGTTTCTCATAGTCATACCTTTTGGGCTCCAAGATGCGCTGGTGATCAGGTGGTCTGGACTGCCACCAAAAGTTTACTGGAGTATGTTCTACTCGATAATTGGAGTCACAGTGCTCGTCTACATCGTAAATATCTGGGCAATGAAAAAAGTAAGCCCATCCACTGTAGGAGCCTACATCTATGTGCAGCCTGTTTTCGCAACGCTAATTGCCTTGCTATTTTTCGACGAGCAATTTCTGATAAAACATCTCATAGCAGCTGCACTTGTTTTCCTTGGTGTCGCTATGGTCATTCGAAATCCTAGGGGTTGATTTTATAAATCACTTCCAAGTTCAGACATATAATTTATTTTACATGTATATACATTTAATATCGTTACATTATTATTGTTACATTTGCACTACTTAAAATAAAGTGAAAACTATGAAAACGAATACTACATACATTCTAGGGCTTTTAGCTCTCGCATTTTTGTCCGCTTGTGGCGTAGGTCAAAAGGCATCTTCTGAAGAAGCTTCAGATGAATCAACCGATGCTGTAGAGACTATCTACACAGTAAATACTGAAGCATCTACTGTAAAATGGCGTGGAGAAGTGGCTGGCGTTTACGGACATGAAGGCTTGATCGCTGTGAAAGAAGGTCAAATTACAGCTAAAGCTAATGAACTCTTAGGAGGCACTATCACCATTGATATGTCTTCGATCTCTCCGACTGATTCTGCCTCCTATAAAGATGAGGATGGACGAAGAGCATCTGATCTTGTTGGTCACTTGTCAGCTGGCGATTTCTTCTTAGTAGAAGAATTTCCAACTGCCAGCTTTACCATTAAATCGCACAGTGGCAATGATCTTGTGGGTGATCTTACGATAAGAGGAATTACA
>CAYGPP010000029.1:0-32876 GCA_964351885.1 uncultured Marinoscillum sp. | reverse complement strand
CTCAGCCATGAGCTCGGTGAAATTGTAGTATCGGTGAAGATGCCGATTACCCGCAACGGGACGAAAAGACCCCGTGAACCTTTACTATAGCTTTGCATTGGCAATGGGTAAGAGATGTGTAGGATAGGTGGGAGACGTTGAAGTGGCCTCGCTAGGGGTTGTGGAGTCGTTGGTGAAATACCACCCTTCTTTTATCTGTTGTCTAACCACTTCGGTGGGACATTGCATGGTGGGTAGTTTGACTGGGGTGGTCGCCTCCTAAAAAGTAACGGAGGCTTTCAAAGGTACCCTCAGCATGGACGGTAATCATGCGTAGAGCGCAATAGCATAAGGGTGCTTGACTGAGAGACTAACAAGTCGATCAGGGTCGAAAGACGGATATAGTGATCCGGTGGTTCTGTATGGATGGGCCATCGCTCAAAGGATAAAAGGTACTCCGGGGATAACAGGCTGATCTCCCCCAAGAGCTCACATCGACGGGGAGGTTTGGCACCTCGATGTCGGCTCGTCACATCCTGGGGCTGGAGAAGGTCCCAAGGGTTGGGCTGTTCGCCCATTAAAGTGGCACGCGAGCTGGGTTCAGAACGTCGTGAGACAGTTCGGTCCCTATCTGTTGCGAGCGTAAGAAACTTGAGAAGATCTGACTTTAGTACGAGAGGACCGAGTTGGACTAACCGCTGGTGTACCAGTTGTCCCGCCAGGGGCATCGCTGGGTAGCTATGTTGGGAAGGGATAAGCGCTGAAAGCATCTAAGCGCGAAACCCACTTCAAGATGAGGTTTCTTTAAAGGGACGTTATAGATGATGACGTTGATAGGCTGCAGGTATATAGGTAGTAATATCAGAGCTGAGCAGTACTAATTACCCGTAAGCTTTCTAGCACGTCTGGCTTTATGCAAGGCCAGAGGCGATGAACTTGCTTTAATTTTTTTCTTAAATGAATGAATCTTTCACATTTTAATGTCAATAAGAAATTGGCTAATGATCTTCAGCTGAACAGTATTTAGCGAGTCATGAGCCTAAGATTTATGGTGATTATTGCGATGGGGTCCACCTCTTTCCATTCCGAACAGAGAAGTTAAGCCCATCAGCGCTGATGGTACTGCCGTAATAGGTGGGAGAGTAAGTCGTCGCCAGTCTTTAAACTAAACCCTTATCATTAATTTGATAAGGGTTTTTTTGTGCCTATTGAAACCATATCGCAGAAATGAATGAGGCAGGTATATCTTAAATTGACTAATTTCATGACCTTGAATTCTTCGGATATTTTATGACTTTCTTTTACCCAAATATACTCTGGTGGTTAGGGCTTTTAGTAGTTCCAATTTTATTGCATTTACTTCGAATTAGAAGATTAAGAAGAGTGTATTTTACAAATTTAACTTCTCTTAGTGGTGTGGTAGCTAAGCAAAATTCTAGATCAGAGATTAAAAGGGTCCTTATTTTGATTTCTAGGTTGCTTATAATTTGTTTTTTAGTAGTCACGTTTGCTAGACCACAGTTTCGAGTAACTAATACTATAGGATCAACATCAATTGGAGCCCTAGTTATTGATAACTCATTAAGCAGCCAGCGACATGATATAAGTGGACAACCGATACTTTATAATATCCAGCCTTTTATAAAAAAATTATTTTATGGAAGGAGTATAACGAATTGGAAAAGTTATGATAATGATGGATTGGTTTATGGAGATTCCGAAGTAACTCAATTAGGATTAACATTTTCTAATATCAGTTTGAAGCTCACAAATGGTCTACAGAGAATTGATAAATCGATATCGGAGATTCATATTTTTTCTGACTTTCAAAACTCTACCTTAGGTGAATTAGAATATTTATTAAATGATACAATTACTAATTACTATTTTCATAAGCTGACTTCTTTGAATGAAAGTAATCTATATGTAGATAGCGTCTGGTTAGAATATCCCATCGGATATTCGAATTTGAATACCATCAATATGGTAATTGTCAATGATGGAGAAACTGCAAAGAGTAATGTGCTGATAAGATTAGAAAGAGATTCTCTACAACTGAATTCCGAAGTGGTTTCGATTGAATCAAAGGAGCGATTTGTCATGAAGTTTGAGTTTAATCCGAGCTCAATTATGGTCGGCGATTATACGATTGATGTTGCGGATAACTACGCAGCTTTCGATAATAGATTTCATTTCACAATTCCTAGAGTTCAAAAAACTGGTGTATTTATTCTATCAGATCGTCTGGATAATGAAGGCTTTGTGGAAAAGGTCTTTCAGAATGGGAATTTATTTGAATTGAATACTGGTCAATTGAATGATTTGAGTTTAGTGGACTTGGCGAATTCAGATTTTATCATCTTAAATGAACTTAAAACAATTCCTCAATGGTTGAAAAGCCATCTTGATGAAATTAATAAGAACGTGCTAATTATTCCTAGATCGGATGTCGACTCTCTTTCATATTCCTCTTTTTTAGGTTTTGATTTGCGAAATGAATCTATGGAATCTGGGCAATTATCAACCAAGGCCGTAGACAGCCCTTTATTAAAGGGAGTCTTGGCAGGCGGTGGTAGTAATTCGTCGATGCCCATTGCGAAGCCTATGTTTAAGTTGAATGGAAGCTAAGAAACAGTTTTATCACTAGATTCTCAAGATCCTTTTTGTGTGAAGAGTAATTCTGGTTATTACTTTTTCACTACGAATTGGAATGATTCACAAACTAATTTCCATAAGCATGCTTTATTTGTACCGATAATGTACAATCTATCAGAGCCTAATCTTGCTCAACAACTTTATGTTAGAAATGGACAAGTCAGCCACTCCGTTAACTTTAAAAATACTGGAGTTGAGAATGTCTTGAAACTAAAGAATGAACAATTTTCATATTTGGTAAATTATTCAAGTAGTAATGGAGTCTTCAATATTGCGCTTCCGGATGACTTGAATCAAACAGGATTTTATGAGGTAGTGTTGAACGACTCAACAATTGCAACACTGGCTTTTAATCACAATAAGAATGAGTCGCTTATGGATTCATATTCCATTGATGAATTGCTAGAATTAACCAAAAATGCTCCTCATATAAAAGTGGATGAAGTTAAGAATTCTGTGTTTGAAACTAAATTTGGACAAAGCAGGAATATTCCGTTATGGAAATATGCTCTACTTTTGGTTTTATTATTTGTGAGTGTTGAATCTCTGATACTAAGGTTTATTAAATGAATATCATTTTTTCGAATGCGGTAATTAATGATTTAGAATCTAAGCATCATGGTGAAAGAGTCGATGTGAGAGTTGAATCGGGGGTAGTAACTGAAATAGGACCCAACCTAAATGGTCATAATATATTAGATCTCAATGGGAAGGAATTAAGTCCTTCATTGGTTGATTTGTTTGCTCATTATAATGAACCTGGGACTGAGTATTGTGAAGATCTTAGCTCTGGCTGTGAAGTTGCTTGTTTTAGTGGTTTCACTGATGTATGTGTTATTCCGAATACTTCTCCCGTTATTGACGATAAATCGATTATAAGTTTTATTAGATCAAAATCATCAAAAGGTGTGACTTTGCACCCCATTGCTTCACTAAGTGAACAATGTAAAGGGGAAAATTTAACTGAAATTTTGGATCTCAATGAAGCCGGAGCTGTTGCGTTTTCCGATGGGTTAAAACCTATTTGGAATACGGAGTTACTTTTAAAGGCGCTACAATATGTTTCCAAGTTCAACGGATTGATTATCAATAGGCCTAAGGATATTCATTTGTCTCAATATTCGCATATGCATGAGGGTATAATGAGTACTACACTTGGACTAAAAGGGGAACCCTCTATTTCGGAAGAACTAAGCATCAAACGGGATTTAGATGTGTTGAGATATGCTGGGGGGAGACTCCACATCTCTCATCTGAGTACAACTAACGGTGTAAGCCTGATAAGGGCGGCAAAGAGAGAAGGTTTGAAGATAACATGTGATGTTGCTCTCCCTCAGTTGTTGTTTAATGAATCATATGTAGAGGGTTATGATTCCAACTTTAAAATTGACCCACCACTACGGGGAGAGAAAGATCGTAAGGCTCTAATTAGGGGATTAAGGGATAACACAATTGATGCTATTGTCAGCTCACACCAACCATTGGATGTAGAATCTAAAAACTTGGAGTTCGATTTGGCAAGTTTTGGAATGTCCTCACAGCCAATAGTTTACGGGGCTCTACTATCCATTAAATCAGAACTTCCCGTTGATATTTCCTTGAACAAGTTGGGTGCAGGACCAAGAAGGATTTTGGGTTTGAAAAATGTATCTCTAGAAGTAGGAAGCGTTGCGAAATTTGCGATTTTCGATAGTGATTTGGTATGGTCTTTTGACCGAAAATCTAATCCATCAAAATCAATTAATACACCTTATTTTGGTCAAAAAATGAAGGGGTTCTGTTTTGGAATTTTTGACGGGAAGAGATTTTATCAAAACGAAATATAGCGTATGATCAGAGTCGCTTTGAAATATGCTGGTATATGTGGTTTGTTTCTTACAATCATTTTTCATGTTTCATTTCTATTTAATTCGAATCCTCTAATCGATGTAAGTCACTTGATCTTCGATTTGTTAATCATGGGGTTATTCGTCTTTTTCGCTCAAAAGGAGTTTAAGACGTATTACATGGATGGAGGTCTATTTCATTTTTGGCAAGGAATGACTATTGGTTTTCTGGTCTATACTGTTGCTACCGCTGTTTTTTCAGTCCTTTTGTTAGTTTACTTCGAAATAATCACAGAAGCCTTAAGTAGTTATAAGATAGCGGCAATTGAATTTTTGAATGCTAAAAAGGAATTATACCTTGAAGAATTTGGCACTGATGAGTTTCAGTCTCAAATCGCCGCAATAGAAGAAATATCAAGCTTTGACTTAGTGTTAAGTGCTACTTTGAAAAAATTATTGGCCGGATTCTTCATTACCCCGGTTATATCCATAATTTTAAGGAAACAACCTAAATAATCAGATCATGGAAGAAACCAAAGATGTGTCAATGAAAAGCGTAGCGCTTAAGTATGGTGTAATTGCCGGATTAACCGGGATAGTTTATTTTTTAGTTCTTGATTTTACTGGAAATGCTGGGAATCAAGCTCTAGGATTCGTAGGAATTTTATTTACTGCGATCATAATGTTTTTGGCTCACAAGGAGTTTATCAGGGACGGAGATGGATTCATGAATTACGGACAGGGTTTGGGATTAGGAACGCTAATGTCATTGGTCTCGTCTATTATTTCTAGTATTTTCACTTTCATTTATGTTTCCTATATCAATGAAGCTTTCATGGATACGATAAAGGAGCAGCAGGTTATTGCACTTGAGGAGCAAGGGATGTCCGATGCACAAATCGAGCAAGCCCTGAAAATGTCAGAGAGCTTTACTGGCCCGACTGCTTTATTGATTTTCGGAATTATTGGAGGAGTATTTTTTGGATTTATTGTTTCGTTGATTATATCGGCAATCACAAAGAAGGCTAGACCTGAATTTGAATAATTAGTGCCAACAAAAGCTGTTTCCCTTAGTATCGTAATACCGGTTTACGAAGAAGAAGAATCGCTCCCAGAGCTTTTCGATTGGATATGCAAAGTTGTTGATAAACAAGGCTACCAGCTGGAAGTCTTGTTTATTGATGATGGTAGCAAAGATCGTTCGTGGGAGGTAATCACTGAGTTAAGCAAAAAGGATTCAAGAGCGAAGGGAATCAAGTTCAACAGAAACTATGGTAAGTCTGCTGCCCTTCAAACGGGATTTGCTGCCTGCAAAGGTGAAGTAGTAATTACTATGGATGCAGACCTCCAAGACAGCCCTGATGAGATTCCTGAATTGGTTAGTATGATCGTTGAGGATAATTATCATCTCGTTTCTGGTTGGAAGCAAAAGCGTCATGACCCTCTTGGGAAAACTATTCCATCAAAGTTCTTTAATGCCATAACACGGATGGTTTCAGGGATTAAGCTCCATGACTTCAACTGTGGGCTGAAGGCATATCATAGAGACGTGGTGAAGAATATTGACGTCTACGGGGAGATGCATCGTTATATTCCTTTGATTGCGAAATGGAATGGTTTTGGACGGATTGGTGAAAAAGTAGTTCAGCATCGTGAGCGAAAATACGGTACTACAAAGTTTGGTTTAGAGCGATTTGTTAATGGGTTTCTCGATTTGATTTCCGTGACGTTCGTTTATAAATTTCGTAAAAATCCAATGCATTTTTTCGGGACGCTAGGAACCCTTTCGTTTTTATTCGGACTGGTAGTTACGATTTATTTGATAGCTGATAAACTGATGAATATTTATTATCAGCTTCCTGTGCGTGAAGTTGTTGATCAACCCCTTTTCTTTTTAGCACTGATTGCGCTAGTAATTGGGTCTCAACTGTTTCTCACTGGATTCATAGCAGAAATGATTATTCAGGTGAACCCTCGAAAAAATGACTACTTGGTCATTGAGCGGATCGGTCATGACTCCTAAGTATTCAATTATTGTCCCCGTTTATAATAGACCAAATGAGGTTGATGAGTTATTAACTACTTTATCTTATCAGACTTATAAAGACTTTGAAGTTATTATCATAGAAGATGGTTCCGTAGAGAAGTCAGAGGAAGTCGTATTATTATATAAAGCAAAAATTAGCATCTCATATTATTTTAAGGAAAACGAAGGACAAGGGTTTGCCCGGAACTATGGTTTTAAGAAGGCTAAGGGAGACTATTTCATTGTTTTGGATTCTGATTGTCTTATTCCTGAGCAATACCTTCAGTCTATTGATGACTTCTTGACTGAGAATTCGGTTGATGCCTTTGGTGGGCCGGACGCTTCGCACCCTTCCTTTACCAATATTCAGAAAGCGATTAGCCAAACGATGACGAGCTTTTTTACCACGGGGGGAATTCGTGGTAATAAAACTCATATAGGCACGTATCATCCGAGAAGCTTCAATATGGGCATGAGCAGAGCCGTCTACGAAGAGACTAAGGGATATCGCATTCCTTTCATGGGAGAAGATATGGAGTTTAGCACTCGAATCTTACAAGCGGGCTTTAAGACAGCTTTGATTTCCGGTGCTTTCGTCTATCATAAAAGGCGAACTGATCCAGCCAAGTTCTTTCAGCAATTAAAATATTTTGGAAGAGCAAGGATAAACTTGAGTCGGTTTCATAAAGGGCAAGTAGGTCTGGTTCATTTGTTTCCTACCATATTTTCGTTAGGACTATTGACTTCTATAATTCTTCCATTGGTAATGCCAGGTCTATTAGGCTTCAGTGGAATTATGACCTATCTGGTTTATTTTTTCCTTGTTATTACGGAGAGTTTGATCAAGACAAAATCGATAGCCGTAGCATGGCTTACGCCACAAATGACTCTGCTCCAGATGACTGGTTATGGGTATGGATTGGTATATGAGTGGTTAAGAAAAATGAGAGGAATCGATCCTAATACCAAGTATATAGACTTGTATTAATCGTTTACTTCTCTACTCGATATATGATCTCCTGCTCTGGCAAAGCAAATCTTTTGACTTCTTCTCTGGACAACTCCAATACCAATTTTTCTTCAGTTACTTTAAAGCCTTGGCTAGCTAATCGAGTTGCGTAATCTAATCCAAACATTCGTACGTGATCATCTTGTCCAAATTTTCTTTCCCTATCGGTAGGAGAGGTGATTGACTTGTCTTCATAGGTAGTTTCCTTCAGTGGGTAAAAGAATGGAACTTGAAGAATGGCCCAACCACCGGGTTTTAAAACCCTCTTCATTTCTCTCATAGCCAGCAAATCATCCTCAACATGCTCTAAGACGTGATTGCAGAAAATCACATCGAAAGTATTGTCTTCAAATGGAATCTGGTGAATATCCATTTTCACTTTTGCTAAAGGAGACTCAATATCTCCAGTTATATACTCGAGGTTTGGAAGTCCTTCAAAGCGATCCATAAAACTCAATTCTGGAGCTATATGAAGCATTTTATTCTTCTTGGTAAAGAAGTCTGTCTTTCGCTCTAGATAGAGCCAAATTAGCCTATGACGCTCCAAAGCGAGGCACTTAGGGCAAAGCGCATTGTCTCTTGACTCTCTACCGTAGGGAAGGAACTTCCTAAAAGTGGAATGACAAACTGGACACTCAACATTATTTCCTCTATAGAAAAGTGCTGCTACCCTCAATCCATGATGACTTACCAGTTGCAAGTATTTTCTTGGAATCTTCCGTAATAGAAAACTAATAAGTCTCTTCATAGATGACAGTGTGAGTCTGATAAAGCCGCAAAGATATTTAAGATCGCTATCTTTAGGTATCAAAGATTAATCAAAGAATTGATACAATTACGCACCTTAGTTTTTAGTTTTTTTTGTGTTTATGGTTTTTCCTGCTTTGGGCAAAATGTTATTGACAATTCTTATACGACACATTTTCCTACTGAGAATGTGAAATTCAAGAAAGACGCGAATAACCCAGCCAATCAACCCAAGCGTAAGAAGATTTCTTATATCTACAAAGAGAGATCCGAGGGGACTTTGTATGGTAACCCTTGTGCGGTAGAAGCCACGAGAAAGATGGGCTTTGAATATGTGCTTCAACCTGCCGGCTTACCGGGTAGTCCTGGACAGAACGAGCAAGAGAAGAATAATTTTTTGGTCAATTTGAAATTGATTTTCACACGAGGACCATTTTGGAAGGTAAGACTTAACAAGCGGATTAAACAGTGCCGAATTAATTCCGGAGATATCGTAGGCTAAGATTATTAGAACCATGGAAGCATTTTCTGTTGAATTTTCGAAAACCACACTCACTGAGTTGATGATCCCTAGTTATGCCAACTTTGGAGGGAAAATTCATGGGGGAATCTTGTTGTCATTAATGGATAAGGTCGCTTATGCCTGTGCTAGTAAGCATGCAGGCAATTATTGTGTTACTGTATCTGTGGATGAGGTCGAGTTTTTGGCTCCTGTAGAAGTAGGCGAACTAGTTCATCTTCAGGCATCTGTTAATTATGTAGGAAATACTTCTCTGGTCATAGGAATACAGGTAACCGCTGAGAATGTAAAAAATCATACGGTCAAACATACCAACACCAGTTACTTCACGATGGTGGCCAAAGATGATGACAATAAGCTAGTAAAGGTTCCCCCTCTTATGCTGGAGACCATGAAGGAAGTCAAGAGATTCATCGAAGTAATTAAGAGAAGAAAGCTGAAATCTGAGGCGAATAATAAAATGCAAAAGGCTCAAAATGAATTTGTGCTAGCTGAAGATTTTCCGTTATTGGCTGGCCAGAGATACATCACTAACCTTTCTAAAGGTGATGAGCGCCTCAACGATCTTTTCGCCGATACATAAACTATAATTTCGATCATTCTTGGACTGGATATTTTTAAATAACTCGATTGAGTGGCTATGGACATTTAAAACCTAATTGATCTTCAAAACCTAAAATGCGCGCTGTGGCGAGTGCTTCGCATGCCTTGTCGAGTTTGTTCAATTCAGAATTCGCTTTAATGGCAATTAGGTAATTCTCTAAGCTATCAGGCCACATCTGTATGTTCCAATCCGTAGTTTTCAGAGCTTTGTCATAATCTTTCAAGACGAGATACTGTTTGGCTAGTCCAGTATAGATTCGGTAGTGATGTTCTGGCAACTTTCTCCCAACCATCACTAATGGATAAGCATTTCCGTAGGTAGATACATATTGATCAATAGCCACATTACTGGCGAGTTTGAAGTGTCTCAGCGACTCCTCAAAGTCTTTCAAATCATCTCTATAGATTTCCGCTTTCTCTAGATATATCGTCATAGACTGATGTCCCTCTATCAGTAGCTCGGTCAATTTTTTGAGGGATCTATACGGGTGACCTGTGGCACGATAAGCTGTCGCAAGATGTTCCTTCATTAGTAAAGGATTGCGAGGAGCATATTTTTCGAATAATTCATAATAATAGATTGATTCGGGATAATTAGCCATGTTATAATTCTGCTCCCCTTTATATATTAACGATTCTAATGCGTCCGTTTTGAAGTCATCCATATCAGACTCAATAGACATAAATGCACCCATTTTGCTCAGAATAGATAAAGAGGGATCTAGATTTCCTTCTTCGAAATACTTTTTGGCTGTTTCAAATGTGGCTCTTCTTGCAGTAGTCATCTCCTCAAACTTGACTTGATCATAGTAGTCTTTAGCCCAGATCCCAGTCATTGCCAAAGCGGCTATAATCAGGGCAAATCCGAATGCGTAGGCGGTAGCTATCCAATTTTCTCGCCAGTTGATTATTTGTTCTGCATACGGAGCACGACGGTATGTATATTCGTATTGAGGCTTTTCAGTATCGGGCTGATGTGTAGTGAAGTCAAATTCAGAGGGTTGTTTACTAAATTGTATTTGCAGATCATAACGAGCCTTTTCATAAGGATTTGAGAGTACTTGATATGCCTGATTAATTTCCTTGAATCGTTCTTCCGCTTCTGGATTATCTGGATTTTTGTCTGGGTGAAATATTATAGCAAGTTTTTTAAAAGCTGTTTTAATCTCGCTATTTGAGGCATCCTCGGCTATTCCTAAAGTGGTGTAATGTGTAGACATGCGAATGACTAGATAACGTTTATCCAACAGTTACATATAGCAGAGACTTGCCACCGTTCATGAGATACTTTTGATATCATCTTCAAATTAGACTTTTAACGACTGAGTAAAATCAATGCTGACATAACGTAATTCGCAGGTTGTATTGTTTCAAGCGAAAGCTTTCTGCGCAATCCAAAAACCCAGAAAGCAAAGAAAAAGTCCAGCTGCAACACTGAGACTAACATAGCTTACATATTGTAGGTATTGAGCTTCTTTTAGCATCTTGATGCCTTCCAGACTGAAAGAGGAAAAAGTGGTGAAGCCACCACAAAATCCGGTAATCATTAAAAGTTGTAGTGATTGACTCTCTGTTTTGATTAACGAACCTGCCAATAGTCCTATAAGCAAGCTGCCTATCAAATTGACAGATAAAGTTCCATATGGAAAATCAGACCCCAAGAGTTTGACACTATAGATTCCCATTAGATATCTAAAAACACTCCCAGCAAACCCTCCGATTCCAATAAGTAATAGATGTTTCATAATGAGGCTAAAAATACTTTAGAGTGATCAACTAATTCAGGGAAGAAAGCAACAAATTCATCTTCGTAAGCTTTATAATGAGCAGAGAGGTCTTTGGATGCCTCTTCCATTTTTGATTGAAAAGTAGTTCGTCGAGACATTCCAGTTAGTGCTCTGTTGATACCTTCTACATATTGATAATTGTATAACCAATTGTCTTGCTTCATGTAGAACAGCATGCGCCGAGCCTTGTCAGGAATTACATCTTGATAACTCTCAGTAAGGGAATAGAAGGATTCAGTGTACTCCAAAAGGGGAATATCACAATAGTCTAACCATAAACTGGCGAGGAAATGGTCATAGAAAACATCACCAATTACTGGAGCATAATGACTGAATTTTGGTCTCAGTCTCTCCTTTGTTTTGGTGACTATATCATGAGAATCTGTGTAGCGATCTATTTCCCGATGCAATAAAATTCCTTTCTGAACTTCCGCTCCATAATCTTCCCAGCTTTTCCCTTTGACAAAGTCCCCAATGAAATTCCCAATGAGTACTTCATTGGAATTACCCGAAAGAAATATATGTGCAAGAAAATTCATTTAGGTCTCATGCTCAGTTAAAAAATTTTGTTGGGCTTTTATTTTAACTTAAGTTTAGAAATATTTTTGTTACCAGCCTTAAACTATTAAGATTATCAATACACACCCGTCAAATATGATCCGAACACAACTCAACTTGCTGGTGCAATTGGCCAAAGTAGATGGTGTAGTGGTGCAGGATGAAATTGATTTGATCAAACAAATCGGAGAGGCTAACGGTATGTCTTCATCAGAAATCACTTCTTGTTTTGAAGATCCATCCTTAATTGAGGATTTGGATAGCCTGTCTGATGATGAAAAATACGAATATATTTATGAGATTGTGGATCTGATGAAATTTGTTGGACGACTTTATATGGAAGAGATTCGGTTCTGTGCAAAGCTGGCGAGTAAACTAGGCTATGAAGAAGATGTTTTGCTAGAGCTGATGCTCAAAATCTATAGTAATCCGGAAATATCTGCCGACAAATCTGTGCTGAAAAACACCATTCAGCAGTACCTCAAATAACTACATGAATCATTCGGAGCATTTTCTTCGACTCTTACTTTTATTAAAGAAGGAAAGAGTAGAGGATCGGAAGCAATACGAAACAAAGATTCGCAATCGCTCTCTTGAAGATAGGAAGAGAGAAGGTGTGACATGGTACCCAGCGATGGTTAATCGCTCCTATATCGGTACAGGAGAACGATGGACACTCCAAATGGAGCGGACTACCGATCACTCAAAAAGGCATTTCTTCCAAGTAGGTTCCACAGTCAGTGTTTTTCTAAATGAATCTAAGAAAGGACTTAGCGCGTCTGGTATCATTAGCAAGGTCAATGAAAAGTACATGACTATTGTACTTAATCGGGATGATCCGCCGGATTGGTTGGATGAAGGGCGTTTGGGAATTGATTTACTATTTGATGAGAGTACTTATGATGAGATGGAGAAAACCATGCATAAGCTCGCGGGAGTCAAGGAAGGCAGATTGAAAGAATTGATTAATGTATTGCTAGGTAACAATGAACCACACTTCGTTACAGCACATGAGGTCAAATTGCCAAGTCTCAATGAGAGTCAGAATGAGGCATTGAACAAAATACAATCTGCCAAAGACGTGGCTTTGGTGCATGGACCTCCAGGGACGGGTAAGACCACCACATTGGTGGAAGCCATCAAGGATACAGTCTCAAGAGAAAAGCAAGTCATGGTCACGGCAGCTAGTAATGCGGCGGTGGATTTGTTAGCTGAGAAGCTGTCCGTGCAAGGCGTACGAGTGTTGCGGATTGGTCATCCGGCAAGGGTGACAGAAGAAGTGGTTTCGTGTACGATGGATGCGAGATTGGCGAATCACGATGATGCCAAGATGCTCAAGGATCTTAGGAAAAAAGCTGAGGAGTTTCGTACGATGGGCTTGAAACACAAGCGCAACTTTGGGCGTGCAGAGCGAGAGCAACGCAGATTGCTATTGGATGAAGCTCGCAACATCAAAGATGACGCGCGCATGCTAGAGGATCACATGATCCATGACGAACTAAATAAGGCAGAAGTGGTCGCTTGTACTTTGGTAGGGGCTAATAGTTCCTATCTCCAAAGACGAACTTTTAAGACACTGTTTATTGATGAATCCTCTCAAGCCCTAGAGCCTGCCAACTGGATTCCTTTGATGCGATGCGATCGGGTAATTATGGCTGGAGATCATTGGCAGTTACCTCCAACTGTTAAGAGTTTGGAAGCGGCTAAAGAGGGGCTCTCTCAGACTATTTTCGAGCGAGTGATCAAGACTTGGGATGCAGATGTGATGCTCGATACACAGTATCGAATGCAAGATGATATCATGCGGTTCTCGAATAAAAGATTCTATCACAATGCCTTAAAAAGTGGTGAACTGATTGCGCAAAGGCGAATACTCTTTGAACAACCGATCATGTTCATAGATACTGCTGGATGTGGGTATGACGAAAAACTCAATCAGGAAACACTATCAACTTACAATGAGGAGGAGGCAGGCTTTGTGTTGAAGCGATTAGCGCAGACTTTGGCTGGATTACCTGAGGAAGAACGTGAGCGATTGAGCATAGGGATCATTGCTCCTTATAAAGCACAATCCGAGGAACTCAAGCGTAGATTAAAGCTTTTCGATTTTCCGGAAGCCATTTTGAAGAATCTGACCATCCAATCCGTGGATGCTTTTCAGGGTCAGGAGCGCGATATCATGCTGATTTCATTGGTACGAAGTAACCCAAGAGGTGAAATAGGTTTTCTATCTAATATACGTCGAATGAATGTCGCTATGACAAGAGCGCGCCATCTGCTGGTCATGGTTGGAGACTCTGCCACATTGAGTTCGAATGAGTTTTTCGATGAGTTGATTCAAGACCTACAGGCTAGAGGTTTTTACCACAGTGCTTTTGAGTATCTCTATGAGTAGAAATACCCTCTTACACTGATAGATTTCTCTAGTGTATTTGCGAAATTTATCCTTCTAAATCATTGAATCATTTATGGGTCTATTTTCTAAAATCAAGAATTTCATAACTGGAGGAGCCGCAGAGGTTTCCATTATTTATGAAGAGCAGGTCACGGATGGATCAAAGCCTGTGAAGTTATTTGTGACGGCTACAGCAAATGATGACTGTAAGATCAAGAAGGTTTATTTGAATTTCAGGGCTCGCGAGACTTACGTCAAAAGGGAGCAGCGTACCAGAACAGACGATGATGGGCAGTCTTCCACATACTATGAAGATGTCACCACTCATGAAGACCATTTCGTTAAAGAAATGATTTTGGCTGAGAACATCACTTTGACTAAAGGACAAAGCGAAAAATGGTTAGCTGAAATTGAGCTCCCAAATAGTGTTAAAGCAACGTATCACGGCAAACAAGTATTCTTCAAATGGGAAGCTGAAGCTGGCTTGGACATGCCCGGAAATGATCCTGATAGTGGTTGGGTAGAACTGATCGTAGCTAAGAAAATGAATTATACTATCAACGATATTTCCTAATGGGCATTCTGAAAGACATCAAAAATTTTGTAACTGGAGGGTCGGCTGAAGTGTCGATAAAACTAGTCAATGAGATAGTAGAGGAAGATGGTAAGCTGGAGGCTACTTTGATCATCACTGCAAAAGAAGAGACGGTGATAGGTAAGAATGTCTATGCACTTGTAGAAGCCATTGAAGAGTCCGCCAATAAAAAGACCATCTATGAATCCAGGATAGAACTGGAGACAAGTGTTCAGATCTCGGCAGGTGAATCACGCAGCTGGTCAGTAGCTATTGAAATTCCAGATACTGCCCCGTCCACGCACTTCGGAAAGCACTCCAAGCTTGACTGGAAACTCACAGGAGGCATAGAGCTATCTGGAATCAATCCTGATGCTGAGGTGAGATTTGTGGTGAATCGGGTGAATGTTTTTGAAGAATAGCTGAAACTTTAGGAATTAGATACTTGAAGAGAAGACTAATGGTGTTTTTTGATAGTGTCACTCCTTTTTTGACAACTTGACCTTGCTCTTTTTAGCCTGTTCATCAAATTGAGTAATAAGCTTTCTCTGCTGTTCCAAAATATTGGTGTAGAAGTCTGCTTTACTCTCTTTCGAAGAGGAATCAAGTTGTTTTTCTAACTCATTCTGATCTCTCAAAAGGTTGTTGTAAGCTTTTTTCATGGCATTGCTTGAATTGGTCAGCATACCGTAGGCCTCCTTCAAACTTTCTTTCTCCGCAAGTAATTCCACCTCAGCTTTTTTATACTGCTGAACGAAAAATACGACGAGCCCGAACACAATACTAGAGATAAGGATAAGGTTGATCGAAATGAAAATGACAGAGTTCTCTGGTAATACCTCGGGTTTGTTGGAGAGAAATTCTGCATCAAAAAGGGCACTTATTACGGTAAGGATGATATAAACAAATAGCCAATTGATCGATGTAGAGATACTCTGAAAAGACAATGAGGCAATAAGAGATAAAATTGCCCAAAGCATGATCGTACCAGATGCGCTAAACCCTCCCAGCGACCATTGAAACATGAAGGGCAATGCGAGACTAATAAAGGTCTGAATAAACCGAACTGCCTTAAAATTCTTGGTGGTTTTGAACAAAATCATGTTAAACAGACTGATCACCAAGTATCCGTACGGGATAGAAGATTGCCATTGTAGATCATATATCAAACAAATAGAACCCCAGACCAAGCCACCGAAACTCATAAAAATGGCGAGATATACTAAGAAGCTTTTTTGAATTTTTTGATCAGCCGTGTCATGCTGTAAATGACCTATTTGAGAGAGAGAAGTTAGAAAACTCATGTTCGATGGTTAGGTAGTACTTAATGCATAGCACTGTTGATTCCGATATTAAGAAAAGCCAAGCGGCACTATACCATACATAGTTAATCAGCTACTTGGTTAACTACTATCGAATTGGAATGAGGTTGAAATATTGACGAATGGGGCAAAAGAAATAGGGATAATTAGGGATTACTGGAAAGGGATTAAATCCTCAGAAGTCTCACAGTAAGAAATCCTTAAAAACGGAGCATTAAGAATTAGGGTTAAGCGTTAATTTTATGTGGTCTTACAAAATGGATTCTGATATTGTAGAGTCCACTTAGCACTAAAGAAAGGTTGCTTATACTTCTTTTATCAGGATCAAAAAGGAGAAGTGGAGAGGTTATTGGTGCTAATAGAAGCGCTGATAATTCCCCTAAGGTGCTTAATAATCCCTGTGGTAAATAGTGGGCTTCACCTAAATCTCACGATCTCCCCATCTCTTTTCTGTGCTAATTGATTGATGCGCTCATCATGGAGTTGCAGCACTCTTGGGTAACCTCCAGTCACTTGCGCATCGCGCATTAAGACAATGAGTTTGCCAGAAGGTGTAAGTTGAATTGTTCCCGGTGTGACTGGAGCAGTAAGTATTGTTGATCTATGGCTAAAGTCCGCCTCCTCACAAGTAAGTATGTATCCCATCCGGTCATTGCTAGTTACTCTCCAATTTTGCGCTAGTAAGCTTTTGGTGGCATTACCCAGCATCTTTGAATCTGGCCCAGCCACTGCGTCAAGAATATCTGATGAAAAATGCTTTTCGTTAAACCGCACCTTGCTCAGTCCCTTTTCTTGCAGTACATAGGATGAATAGCTCAGGCGGGCACCCTCCTCCATACGACTTTTAGGAGTTACAAATTGATATTGCGAAGCACTTCCAAGCACGTAATCACACTCAAATCCTCCGATAAGTCCAAGGTAGCAGCGAACGCCATAGGTGGGTTTTCCGAAGCTCAGAATATCTCCTGCAGAAATCTTCACTCTTTTGTTTTGATCGATCGCCTGATCATTCACTTGTGGACTTAGGTGGGCACCTGTAATGCAGATGGTTGTGGGCTGACTAAATCTCATTGCTGGACCTTGAAGGGTGATTTCAAAAAGAGGGGTATTCTTAGGGTTGCCCAGAATCATATTGCAAAGGTCAGCGCTATATTGATCCATAGCACCTGATAGCGGAATGCCATATTCACGCATGCCAAACCTTCCTTGGTCTTGTATGGTGGTCAGCAGTCCTGATTTTATAAAGTGCATTTCACCCTTCATATTCGAGGCATTGAAGGTGATACTTCCCAGCTGATGAAGCGCTTTTTATTTCGTAATAAGTATCTATATCTACTGACTCAAAGGTCACGATACCCCCGGCAGACATAGGTAAAGGAGGGGAGGTGTTGGGGTTGAAAATCTTAACAGGACAACTACCAATGACATGCCAACCCCCCGGAGATGGGATAGGATAAATACCCGTTTGTGATCCACCAATCGCAACGGAACCGGCTGCTACTCTTTGGGCTGGAGTAGCTTTTCTTGGGAGATGCAGTGTTTCATCCAGTCCTCCCAAGTACATAAATCCAGGTAGGAATCCGTAAAAGTGTAGGAGATATTCCTGACTGGAATGTAGGTTGATCAACTCTGAGGAAGAGAGATTTTTCAGTTCACAATAAGATACTAGGTCTGCGGCCACAGTCTCATCATAGCAAACAGGAAGTTGCCATTTTTTAGTTTTTTGGGTAGCGTCCACTTCTATGCGAAGGGATTGGATTTTCTCCATCAAAGATTCGATAGCAATCAATTCTGGATTGAAGGCCACACCAAGGCTAGCGTATGCAGGAATGCATTCGATGACATACGCCTTGAGCTGGAGTTCAATGGCTGATTTCCAAGCTATGATTTCAATGAGTACGGACTTTTCTATGGTGTTAGTTGGCCACTCCATCAGGAGTATTTTCTCTCCAAGTGGTTTGAATGTTACCTGAAGACTCATTGATTGAGGCTTTTCAAAATCTCCAAAACGTTAGGGTTATCTCCATGGACGCAGAAAGTTTCTGCTTGCATTTCGATAATCTTCCCTGAATCAGTGATGACTTGTTGTGTCTCGGAGATATTCTTGATTTGAAGCACGATCTCTTCTGGATCAGTAATAACACTGCCTGCTATTTTTCGACTAAGTAATTGACCTAATTCAATATATCTTCTATCAGCAAAGGCTTCTAATATGAACGGTTTGTTGTGGGCTACCAAGATCTTTTGTAACACAGAATTCCAAGGCACGTACAAGGGAGCTTCAGGAAAAAATTCCATTGCCTGCAAAAGGACCTTTGCCGTTTCTAGGTCTTCTGCCGACCTATTGTAGAGCGCTCCATGTGCCTTGATATGGTGTAGCGTTACATTTTTTTCTGAGCAGCACTGCTTTAAGCTACTGATTTGCTCCGTGAGAGACTTCACTAGGTCGCTAGGTGAGATCTGCATTAGCGTACGTCCAAAGTTGATCTTATCAGGATAGGAGGGGTGCGCTCCGATTTTCACACCATGTTCATTCGCGAGCTCAATGGTTTTGTTCATGGAATGCTTATCCCCAATGTGTCCGCCACAGGCTATGCTGCATGCATCAATCATTGGCATAATGAGTTCTTCACTACCCATAGACTCCCCCATATCACAGTTGATTCTATATGTTCGGGCTGACTTCACAGGTTGCTTCAGATTGCGTTGATGATACTTTTAGTTCCTAAGGTAATCATGAGGAGGATAATAACTATACCAAGAGCTGTTTGCCACGGTCTATTGGCATACTCGTTGAGTAGACTCTTTTTGGCACAAAGCCAAACGATAAAACCTACAGCCACGGGAAGGAGCAATCCATTCGCCACTTGCGCAAACCTGATGATGTCTATTGGCTTATAGCCTAATGATGAGAAGATTACACCTATTGCCAAAATGATGATCCAGACGGATTTCACCTTGAGAGACTTCAGGTCAGCTCCCATCCGAAACATCCTGCTGCGACATAGGCTGCTGCCAATGGTGCGGTGATTGCCGAGGTAATACCTGCCGCGAAAAGACCAACTGAGAGCAAGTATGTTGCAGCATTCCCATATACTGAATGAAGACTTTTGGATAAGCCCGATATGTCTGCAATCGTCAGGCCTGATGGAATGGAGCCAGCACAGATCACAATGCTCATGGAGACCAATCCTCCCAATCCTATGGAGAGTATGGCATCTTGTCGAAGTGTACTAAGGTCAGCAGCTTCCCATTTGTCCTTTACGAGAGAAGCATGCAAGAAGAGATTGTAAGGAACGATGGTCGTGCCCACCAATCCCAAAATCATTAATAAGCTTCCTTTTGGAATACTTGGGATAAACATTCCCGAAGCAATAAATGATAGCGAGGGAGCTATTAAAATAGCAGTAATTACAAAAGAGGCACTCATAATTATTACCAGCACAGTTAATGCTTTCTGGATTAGCTGGTAATTACCAAACCAAAGTAGAACGAATGCAATGACTCCAATGATATAGACGGCACCATTATCCAAGCCTATGAGCGCATTCAATCCTAAAGCCGCTCCGGAAATATTACCCGCTTCATAGGAAGCATTTCCTACGACTATTGCCCCGAGTATCAGACTCAATGCCAATAGCCTCCATGTTGGTTGAGCTATTTGCTTCCTTACTAATCCGATAAGATCCAGCTTGGTGACGATACCTAGTCTTGCTGCCATTTCTTGTAGGAATATGGTGACTCCAGTAGAAATGAGCAGAACCCAAAGTAATCTGTAGTCGTATTGTGATCCTGCTAAAGTGCATACAGTCACTGTGCCCGGCCCCACAAATGCTGCTGCTATCAAAAGCCCTGGTCGTCCGTTTTTTCTTGACATTTCTACCAATTTTACCTTTGTAAAATATGTAGGTTAATTGATAATTCCAGAGAAAACAGGTAATCAAAGAGGGACTGCATTTCTCCTCACAATCTATCCTTCATTTGAAACTGACTTAATTCTCTTGGAACAAAGCAAAAATATTAAAGGTGGCAGGGGTAACATATTTGTAAGTACCTGAGGTGTAGGTTAAGACTACCACCACAATTTTGAGGCTATGTATTATTAAAAGCTGGGTAGCCGATCCCGTTTGCTCTCCATCCAATGACGCTTTTTTTACTGCCAATGAAGGATTGGCATCTGAACTCAACATTTGAGGATGGCTTTCTGGTAACAAGTAAGCGCATGCAGTTTGTGATTCTCTATGCAGTGATTGCATTATTCGTATTGATCTTGGCGTGTATTAATTTTATGAATATGAACACCGCTAGGTATCAATCACGGGGCAAAGAGGTTGGTGTAAGAAAAAGTCTTGGATCTCAGCGTGGACAGTTGATCTCTCAGTTTTTCATGGAATCTATACTCTATTCATTAGCTACTTTTGTCATATCGATTTTGGTTTCTTCCCTGAGTCTTCCTTGGTTCAACAGTATCTAGGACAAGTCACTGACTCTCCCATTAACTGAACCTATTTTTTGGTTGTCAGCTGTCTTAATCACGGTATTTTCCGCTTTCATTGCAGGTAGCTACCCCGCGATATTTTTATTATCATTTAGGCCTCTAAAAGTTTTAAATGGTAAACTAAAGCAAGGTTTGATCACTGTGAGGTTAAGGCACATATTGGTTGTTTTTCAATTTACCATTTCGATTGTATTAATTATCGGAACAATCACTGTCCATCATCAAATCCAGTATGCCAAGTCAAGACCAGTTGTATATAATCAACAGGGAATGATTACAGTTATTGGTAGATCGAACGAGTATTATCAGTACTATGAGGTGCTGCGCGAAGAGCTGAAGAGAAGATCAGCAGTTTGGCGAGTTTTTTCAGCATTTTAGCCATTCTGATAAGTTGTTTGGGATTGTTTGGCTTATCTGCCTTCATGGTAGAGCAGCGTACCAAAGAAATCGGAATTCGCAAAGTCCTAGGAGCCTCAGTGATCCATTTGTGGGGATTGTTGTCAATGGATTTTTCATTGTTGGTGTTGATTTCATGCACTATTGCCATACCACTGGCATCTAGCTTTTTGAGTGAATGGCTAGATGGTTTCAAATACCGAATGGAAATCTCATGGTGGATTTATGCGCTAGCTGCAGGAGTTGGTTTTGTAGTTACGATACTTACCGTCAGCTTTCATTCTCTCAAAGTATCAATAAGTAACCCTGTAGATTCGTCAAGATCTGACTAAAATGCATTGGTAAGGGCTATAGTTCAATAAATAATCAAGCTCCTTTACGATACTTATCATAAACTTTCTTACGTCCGATGAAATGTACCCATTGAATAAAATTGAGTTCTAGATGATCAAACATCATCTTATCACCGTCAATGTCAAGATGCAGATCAGGAACCCAGCGAATATTTGTTCTGAGTAAACTAGTGCCAGTTTTAGTCACTCTAATATCCCAGCCTGCCACAAACCCTATTGCGCTTTTGGTTACTCGATAGTCCACGCCATTCACATTGGCACTCAGCTGCTCTACTGATCCAGTCACTCCCACAAATGGGACAAATCCGAGATAATTGAAGAGGTATTTGGATCCTTCAATCATGTAAGAATAGCGTCTTAATTTTATACTGGTATCAAATCCTTTGAGCTCATCACCGATTGTTCTAAACGCGATACCAACATTAATATCTGGTTGGGCAAAGAACCGCCCGAAAGTAATGTCTGGTGTAAAGCCACCAAAAAAATCATTGTAAAGTTCTGGTTGATTGAGTTCCAAATACGGCGACTTGGAGATCTGCAATCCGGCGGAAGGACCAATCCCTAAGTACCAAGAGCTCAATTTGTTCTCTTTCTTGAGCACTTCATGCATGGCATTCAGTTGCTGAAGGGCTTTGGGATTTCTCATACTCTTATCAGTGTCTTTATACCTCAAAAAACTAAGACGAAAAGAGTAAGGATTGAAGTTAGTAGTGCCTATCATCCCAGGGTTAATGAAGTGATCAATTCGATTTTTACGCTGGTAGTAGAACGCCGCTGAGATGTGATGTTTGGTGGTGGTGTAGGTGAGACCAAACTCCAATGGAGCTATCATCCGTTCGTACATCGGAAAGCCATGTTTGTAATTCGAGCCCTCAACTTCTTGATTGTAATCCAATGTGCGGAAGCTGATCCCAACATAAGGACTTAGTCTATTGGGCTGGAGCTTCCATGGATAAATTCGAGCGCCAGTTTCTATCCCCTGACGGTAGGTAATATCACTAAAGCCTTCAGGCGCTTGGCTTATACTGAGTATTGGGAAGGATACGTAAAAATCAGCATGTCCCCAGAAGTGCATTCCTCCAATAGTTAACCGAGGTATAAAGGTCGTCCCGAAACTAGTATTTTCAACGTTTCCATTTTGAGCAAAATCTGTGTTTCCCCCACTCAGCATGAGTAAGTCACCCCCAAAAGTCAACCAAGCAAATTTTGTGCTTTTATCAATGTACGCTTGAGTATAGACACTATCCGCTTGAGCAATGGCGCCAAAGCTCAGGCTGATACCCAAAATCAGTAAAAGAAGAACGCGCATATTTTCTATCTGTTTGTTTGATTCGATAAAAATAGGAACGAAAAGCAGAGAATATAGAGATGCTTTACCCAATTGTAGAATTAGTGAGATGAATTGCTGGTTTTTACACTTAGAGTTATCTAGAAGCGATGCTAATGATGTCTGGTCAACCCATTATCGCAAAGAGGACTGCTTCTTCCTAACGTCTCAGGATCGATCGTAAGGGTGCAAATGGAAAAGGCGGTAGTTCCTCCTACTTTTGTACTTGGACAGTTCCTTTTCGAACCAAAAAAAGGCCACCTCATTGAGATGGCCTTTGTATTTCCCAGATGTGATAAGTTTACTTTTGATTGTGAACGTGCACGTCCATTTGTGGGTAAGGAATGTTGAGTCCCTCTGCTCCGAATCCTTTGTACACTTTCTCATTCATATCGAAGTATATTCCCCAGTAGTCGCTAGACTTGGACCATACTCTCACTACGATATTCACTGAGCTATCTCCCAATGAATGCAGTGCGATGAATGGTGCAGGGTCAGTAAAGATTCTTTCGTCCTCACTGATGTACTTAAGTAATACTGCTTTTGCCTTGTCATAATCATCGCCATATCCGATACCGAATGTAAAGTCCACCCTACGGTTTTCTTCAGCGGAGTAGTTGGTCAATGATCCTCCAGCTATTGCTCCGTTCGGGATGATGATGCGTTTGTTATCACCAGTCATTACGATGGTATTGAAGATCTGGATCTCCTTAACAGAACCAAGGTAACCAGCAGCATCTATGAAGTCTCCAACTTTGAATGGTTTGAATGCCAAGATCATTACGCCACTTGCGAAGTTCTGAAGTGTGCCTTGAAGTGATAAGCCGATGGCTAAACCAGCCGCACCAAGGATAGCTACAAATGATGTCATCTGGATACCTACCATTCCGATGACGGAGATGAAAAGCATCGCCTTTAGGAGGATATTAACCAGTGTTCCTAAAAAAGGAGTTAGCGATGGATCAACACCTCTTTTGTCTAGTGTTTTCCTGAAAACTTTGGTGATTGCTCCGATCACCCAAAGTCCAATAATGAGCGTAATCAGCGCTGTGATAAAGTCAGGGCCATATTGCCATAATAGATCTATCCCTTTAGCGGAAAGCTCTTGCGCCAAGCTCAACTTGTCGGCTATTTCTTCTGTTACTTGTTCTTCCATTTTGTAATTGTATTTAAGACTATTGTTAAGTGGTTAATTGATTGATTCTAATCTTCAGGGAAAGGTATAAAAACAAAGTTTGTAAAAACACCATCCACGATAAACAGGCAGCAAAACTCGTCAGGATCCTTATAAGCTCCTTTGAAGGCTTCTATCTCTGCGACTAATTCTCGCTGGGTGAATTCTTCCATGTATGATGCGAAGTAATTCCAGTCATTATCAAATCTTCCCATTTCGTAAAGTAGTTGACCGATAGGAACATCTTGCTTAGAGACTGGGAAGATCGGATATTCCGAAAATCCTCTTTTGCGAATGAGATAAGAAGCTTCTTTCAGATGCTCCGAGACCTTTACAAAATCGGATGAAATCTTCCCAAGGTATTTTGGGTCTAGCGTTGGGTCGTTTTGCATGTGCTGAATTCTTTCTGATTGTCTTTTGCGGGAAACAATTGCTGGGGAAATATTTTAAGTCGTTTACTTCACAAAGATCGTATAATTTAAAAATAGATACACTTATTTTCTCGTGTAGATGATAACATTCAGGGGCACTTACTTTCTTCAGATACTCATTAACCAATGTAGCTAACCGAACCATTTGACAATAGAGACAAAGGGGTAGATTAGCAGTTTAATCACATTTTGGCTTCTGTAGATCATTTTTAATTAATTGAAGATCTATAATTTGTAGTAGTAAGGAAATTGAATTTCTGTTAGTTTTTCTCCACTAGCATGATACTTTCCACATGGGCAGTGTGTGGAAATTGGTCCACAAGGCTGAACTTTTTGACTGCATAACCCGCCTCACTCAACTGCTCTATGTCTCTTGCTTGGGTAGCTGGATTACAGGATACGTATACCATTCGTTCTGCATTTAAATCAATGATTTTCTTCAAGGTTTTAGGAGCTATTCCGGCTCTTGACGGATCTAGAATGATCGTCCGAATTTTATCAGTGTATTCTGGATTTTCCTGCAAGAACTTACCAACATCCGCAGCATAGAATTTCACACCATTGATACCGTTTCTTTCTGCATTTTTACGGGCATTTTCAATAGCATCTTCTACTATGTCGACACCTACGATTTGTGTATTTTCACTTTTTGAGGCGAGTATTTGTCCGATTGTTCCGGTTCCACAAAACAAGTCAAGAACTATGCTATTATCTACAGTCTCCTTTTTCTCAAGCGCGTATTCAATGACCTTGTTATACAGCTTCTCGGCAGATTTTGGGTTGGTTTGAAAAAAGCTTTTCATGCTGATTTCAAAGCTTAGCCCCAATAGGTCTTCAATCACTTTGTCTTCTCCGTAGATAAGTTCGATTGCACCAGTTGTGGCAATTGTTCGATCTCCAGATTCATCATTAATTGTGTGTAATATGCCTGCTATTCGTTCACCGAATTGAGTAATGAGAAATTCTCGAAAATCCGTCAAATCAAACTCCTCAATGTTGGTGGAAGTAGTTACTAAGTTGAACAGTAATTGGTCAGTTTTGAATGACTTCCTAACCACGAAGTATCGGAAAAAGCCTTCTCGTTTGGGACCATGCCAAGGAGCTAAGCCACTCTCTTGGCAGTAAGACTTGACTATTTTTAATTTATCCTCTACTTCTTTATCAAATAGACCCGAGTCTTGCTTCAGGTCGTCACCGCACCACCAAGTGCCTCTTTTTTTGAATCCAAGCGTAAATTCGTCCACATCGGTTTTTTCTTTATGATCATATCCAATTGCGGAAAAAGCATATTCCATTTTGTTGCGATAATGGAAAGTGCTGGGTGAGGTAATCATTTCATCGAAAAGGCTTTCAATGTTTTCTACTTTCCCAATTCGTCTGAATAATTCAAGCGTGCTTTGTTTTTTATACTCATGCTGTTTTTCGATTGGCAATTTGATGTACGGAGCACCTGGTATTTGCTGAAACGGAACTTCGATCTCATCCTCGGATTGTGTAATTACTTCTAGGAGCTTACACTCTGCGTAGGACTTGCTTATTTTCTGTACCTGCGCTTTTACATACTGACCAGGAAGTGTGTTGGGAACGAATATCACGAAATCACCATCTTCATTACTGATTCTTCCGATACCCTTTCCCCCAAAAGCATAGTCCTGAATAAGTATTTCCAGTACTTCACCTCGTTTCACAAATTTATTTTCCTTTTTACGTGCCATATTCATTTAGTCGGTGGAGTGTCGAAAAGTAAGTTTCTAAGAGTTCGATTTATTGAAGTTGCCACATTCCAAAATACAAGAGTTGACTGGCCTATATTTTCTAAATGCTTTCCATCTGCAGATATCCCGTGGATGACTAACTTTTCAATAACTTTACTTGATATCATTGGGCGCAAATCTAACAATTGTAGTTGTGTCATTAGTTGGGGTAATAGGCTTATTACTTGTTCCCAAAAAGTAGTACATGAAAAAACTGATTCTTTACATACTAGCATCCTTCACATTGCTTACCACAGAAGCTTTTCATATCGTGGGAGGAGAGATAGAATTCATCACCCTAGAGCCGGGACTTTATCGTGTTAACATGATTCAGTATAAGGATGAAGCACAGCAGGATAATCAGACATATGATGCTTCTGTCACTTTGGCAATGTATTCCAATAAGGATGATAGAGAAATCAGGCGATTTTTTTTGCCACGAACGAACATTTTGGAAGTAGCATATACGAATGAAGAATGTTCTCGATCTGAATTACAGACTTCCAAGATTGTTTTTTCTGCAGATTTTGAAATGAGCCCTCAGGAATTTGCTGATATCGAAGGCTATTATTTGGTGTACGAAAGGTGTTGTAGGAATGAAGTCATTAAAAATATTCGAAATCCTGGGGGAACTGGTATGAAGTACGTCATTGAAATCCCACCTCTTTGGAAGGATGGCAAACCTTATATCAATTCTTCACCAGTGCTTTTGAAACCACTCAGTGATTACGCTTGTATTAATCAACTTTATTATACCAACTTCACAGGTACTGACCCAGATGGGGACTCATTGGTGTATCGAATGGTCACGCCTCTCAATAGTTCAATAGCAGGGGAAGCCCTGCCACCACCAACGCCTAAGCCACATTTATTAGTGACATGGTCAGGTGCTTATGGTCTGGATAACATTGTGTCTGGAGCACCATCGCTTACCATTAGTAATAGAGGTCTACTAACAGTCAATCCTTTTGAAACTGGAGTTTATGTATTCTCGGTGATGGTTGAGGAGTGGAGGAATAGTGAGAAAATTGGAGAAGTCCAACGTGACTTTCAAATGCTTGTAATAGATGGATGTGATCCCCCACAGCCACCTGACGTTGGTGTGAAGATTCCAGATAATGAGGATTTCAACCCATTATTGGATACGTTGAATTATGCCATATCTGACGATAAATGTTTCGATTTCATCATTACCAATATCACTCCCGGTGAAACGATTAATCTCCGAGCGGATCCCGTCAATTTTGTGGATGACATTGATAATCCTTTTAGTATCACCACATCTTTCGTACAAGCTGGACAAGACACCCTTATCGTTCAGGTTTGTGCCCCTGGTTGCCCTCCAGTACGTGATGGTCCTTTTATTATTGATTTGATTGCAGGAGATGATGCTTGTCCTTTGCCACAGTTGGATACGGCAAGATTGATTATCAATGTGGAAGCTCCTCCGAATGATCTTCCAGAGCTTAGCAATACTGTCCCAGGGGTTACTTTAAATGAAAATGAATCTCGATCTATAGATTTTTCCGCAACTGATGTGGATTTGGATAGCATGACCATTAGTCTCGTAATCCCAGGAGTTCTGAATCCAGAAAGTAAAGGAGTGTTTCTTGAAGTCACTAAAAATGAAAAAGGACTAGTCGAGGGTAAAATTACTTGGGAAACTGATTGTCAGATATACGATTTTAGTGCTTCTCCGAATTTTTCGGTGGGTCTTTTGGTTGAGGATTTGGATATCTGTGGAGTTGAGAATCAGAATATCAGATGGCTAAACATGAGCGTTATTTTACCACCTAATTCTAGTCCTATATTATCGGCAGACGTAAATTCCATGCTTACACTCCGCGAGGGACAAACACTAGACATGAATGTGCAGGTGAATGATGCTGATAATGATACCATTCAATTGCAGCTTTTAAATAGGAGTTCACTTGAGAATTTGGGCTTAGTATTTTTAGATACTACAGGAGTAGGCTCAGTGACCTCTTCACTTAGGTGGAATATCGACTGTGAGAAGATAGCTAATTCTTCTCAACGCGAGTTTGAGATTGTGTTTGTCACTGAGGATCTGGATAGATGCGATGAAACGAATCAGGATACCTTGAAGTTTGATGTGGTTATCGAGCTAGATGAAAATTTTGCTCCAGAGTTCGAAGTAATACCTGATACGATTATTGAGATTAATCAACCTTTTTCATTTTCATTTTTGTCTACAGATTTAAACTCAGAGGATTCTGTTTTTATTGAATGGTTCAATGCCGCCAGATTACCTCGGTCACCTTCTTTGTTGCTTGAAACGGAAAGCGGTCTGGGTGAGGCAAATGCAACGCTTACTTGGACACCAGAGTGTTCATTGCTTGATTTTGGTGAAACGTCTAAGGTGATTGATTTGATTTTCTTGTCTTATGATGATGGTTGCCCAATCAGGAGACTTGATACCACCAAACTAGTTGTAGAAATTAGGGAAACGCGAGATGCCTTTGTTGGATTTTTGCCTCCGAACGTATTCACCCCGAATGGAGATAACGTGAATGATGTTTTCACACTAACCAATCTTGCACAGCCTCAGCAAAACCTGCCTCCAGATAATTGCGATGATGCTTTTCTGTATATGACCATTCATGATAGGAGTGGGTCAAAAGTTTTTGAGAGTGAAAGTCGTGAATTCAGCTGGAGTGGTGCTGGTATGCCTACCGGAGTTTACTTTTATCAGATTAAGTACGAGAGGACTACTTATAGCGGTTATTTGCAGTTATTGAGATAATTGAGGTTTTTGTTATTCAATTAATCAAAATCCTGCACCCAATCTAAATCCAGATGCTTCGAAATTTCCATCTCTTATACTGGTGTAGAAGTCAATACGGAGAATTTTAAAAATATGCTCCACACCAAATCCAAACTCAAAATACTGGCCCAACGAAGGGGTATGTAGGTAGTTGATAGAACTCACTGCTTGAAGATCGAGGTGCTTTACATAAGGAATCTTATTGAAAATAAACTCATTGAAGTGATGCTCCCAATGACCTTCTATGAATCGCTGCTGAGTAGAATAACGATAATAATCCAATAGTTGAAAGGCGTTTTTAACCCCAGGAGTGGTTATGTACACCTGATTTCCATTGAAGTGATGGTAGTCAGGAAAATACATTTTTCGGTTATTTACGAAGTGTCCATAATTGGCATTAAGCTGTGATTCGCCAATTTGCCCCATCCTCAACTTATAATCCATACCCATATTAACAAAATCATAGTTGACATCAAATCCCAGGAAGTCCATTCCTTTCTTGTATTGAAAAGTCAATTCTGGAAACTTACTTTCCAAGATGATTTTCCGATCGGGTCTGTCGATGTATTGTTGTTTAATGCGTAATCTAGCTTTGATATCAACCACCAATGCCTGATGATTGGTGAATCCAGTGGTATTTGCTTCGCTATTGAAAGGGGTATTAGAAGTAAAATCTTTACCTCTGAGATTGAATGATACTTGATTATTCAAGCTTTCTCTGTGTGTATAATCAAGCTGCCCAGAGAGAAGGAGTCCATTCAGTACTTCCTTTTGGTAACCAATATTGGCAAATGTCTTTTGATAAAATTTAGCAAAATTGTCACCCCAAACAAGGGTAAAGTAAGAGTTGCTAAACGAGTTGATTGGTTCTTGCTCATTGATCTGGTAGATGTATCTTCCTACACCACCGAAGACTCTTTCCCTTTTTTTGATGTTGAGCGATTTAATCCCAAGAATCCTTGCTTGAAGGGTTTTATTGGCAAATCCATACCTAAGATCAGGCTTAATGATATAATCTGTGGAAGTTTTATTCCTTTTCATTATTTGAAATTCCAGGTTGGCCGCAGCACCTTCTACTGAATTATAGATCAATGTATTCATCAATGTTGGATAGGTAATATAGAGGCGTTTATGGCTGTTGTGATGCATATAGCCACTTAAAAACGCATTGGAGATTTTGAATTTGTTTCGTTCGATATCTACAGAGTCTTTATAAAACTTAGTTTCTTTTATGAATGCAATAGAGTCTTTGAGTTGATAATCAGCAACTTCAAATTGCGTGAGTGGAATTGGGCGCACTTCAGCCCAGTAGAGAGAGTCTCTTTCGTTTGACCCTTCTTCTACTACCATGAGCGCATTGGTGAAGTCCTCTTGTTTGAAAGAAACCTTTGGTTTCTTGATGGCTTCCGAGACTTTTTCATTTGATAGAGGTACTGACTCAGAAGGTGTGATTGATATTGGCGGCTGCCAATAATTCGGTTCTACTTCGTAATTAGAATAGATGCCTGTAAAGTGTCCACTTCCTTCAAATCCAAATATTTTGAATTTGAATGTGTATCTCTGAGAGATTGGCATCCAGATCCCGTAATCAACAGGCGCAAAGACTTGTTTGAAGGCGAGAGAGTCGACAAATTCAATTCCATTAGCACCTGTGAGCGAGACATCTACGCTGTGAATTCTCCAACTGTCTTCTATGATATATATGAATCCACTGAATACGGGATCAGTCTTTCGTTTTGGTCTGAGCTCTATCTTATTGATGATCTGATTGTTTTCCAAAAAGGTACCTGCCAGTCGGTAATTGTAATATAAGAAAGCATTATTGGCTATAGGCGAAACCAAGGGGCGCTGACTCAATCCCTCAACGAAGAAACTGTTATCGTAAAGATTCATTAGCATGTCGGAGGCCATATTATAGCTAAAAGCACTATTCTGACCACTGACTTTTGAAGAGATCATCTTTTCGTTGATCTTATCCGGCTGCATGAATTTGAGTTTGGAAATGGATTCAGAGAGGTAGACAATCCCTGTATCTATATTGATGGTTATACCAAGTAGGCTTTTTGGTCGCTTATCCAATCTTTGAAGCCCTTTGATATATACGTCACAGCCGAATGCAAGCGCTTCATCTCGATAATACTTCCTTTTTTGGATAGCGTTTCTGATTATTCGTTTGGCAGGATCTCTATCTTTTGCTCCGATGATCACTTCTTGAAGCATTAATGCCTCCGGGTTCAATTGAAAATCAAGATTGAAGGTGCTCTGATCTATGGTAATTGGTTTTACTGATTGGGAATAGCCGATATGCTGTGCTATTATTTGAAATGTCCCTTGTTTCAATCTTAACTGGTAGCGTCCTTCACTATTGGCAGTGGTTCCATTGGTAGTTCCTTGCACGTACACCGTTGCGAATGCCAAAGGATTACCTTGTTCATTGGTGATCTTACCGCTGACCAGCTGTTGGCCTAAGACAGATTGTACCAAGCCAAGGATTAAGGCTAGGTTAATCCAGAGTTTCAAATGCATTTTGCAAATCTGCAATAAGTGATTCGGCATTTTCTAATCCAACATATAGTCTAATTCTATTGATCGGGGTGTTGGGTTTGTCATAGTTCAGCGAACTGATAGTGGTCAGCGCTGGGAATGCTAATGACTCAAACGCTCCCCACGAGCAGCCCAATTTGAAACACTTCAATGTATTGCAAAATTGTTTGACTTGATTGGCGTCTTTGGTTTTTAAATCAATTGTCATCAATCCTCCATTACCGGTTAGGTACTTATTCACCAGATCTGTCTGAGGGAAATTCGATGAATGCGTATAGAAGAGCTTCTCTACCTTAGGATGCTTTTCTAAGTACTGGGCAACTTCTGTTGAATTTTGACTGACTTTTTCCATCCTGAGCTCAAGGGTTCGAAGTGACCGAATCATCAGCCATGCATCATTAGGTGAGATAATGCCTCCGAGAGTCATGTACTCAGATTTGAATATTGAGAGATAGGTCTGATGATCTGTACAAAGCACTCCTGCTACCAAATCGGCATGTCCCGCAAGGTATTTCGTGGCTGAGTGGACAATAATATCAATACCATACCTTGCTGGTTGCTGATATAAGGGAGAAGCACAACTATTATCTAGTATGGTGGTGATCCGGTTCTTTTTCGCAAAATCCGAGATTAGTTCAAGGTCTTGCATTTCGTACGTCCAAGAATTGGGACTTTCCAGATAGATTAATGTGGTGCTTTCTTTGCAAGCTTCTATGATGGCTTGCGAATTGTCAGCTGGGACAAATGTGCTGGATACCTGAAAGCGTTCGAGGATATTGATCAAGAGCTTCTTCGTCCAGCTGTAAGGGTTGTCTATGCACACGACATGATCTCCGGCTTTGACTTTAGAAATTACCGCAGCGGCTATAGCAGCACTTCCACTCGAAAAAATCAATGCATCCGTGGTGCCCTCCAGCGCCGCAAGCTTCTGTTGTAATATCTGAACAGTGGGATTGGCACCTCTGGTATAGAATGGATCAGAGTGCTCCTTCTCTAGAGCCATCGTCATATCATCTACTGAGTCAAATATGAAATTGCTGGTTTGATAGATTGGTGGTGAACCAGGCACGCTTTGATGAGGAACACCTTCTCCTAAGTGATAGAGTATATTATCGACTGTCATAAGGTAAAAATAAGAGGAATCTTTATAGCGCTCATGGATAAGTACAAATTATGAGTAATCAAATGAATAAGACATTTTAATGCGACGACCATATAATATTTGGCTTATTACCTCGAATATTTCAATTCTTTAAAGGAAAAATATAAATATTGAAAATTAATTTCGAGTAATCGAAGATTTACAATACATCTAGGTTGAGAAGGAGGAATCTACTTGAGATTGAGGATTGATAATTATTCAGTTGTTTCATTGTAAAAATGTCAAAAAAACTATCCTATCTCTGCTATTTCGCACACATTAAATAGTAGATCATTGAATTTCATATTTTGAAAATTGATAATTATGTCCTTTTCTTTGGAATTCCAACGGATGCCTAAGTAGGTATTTATACGGATGATTAGAAAGATATAAACACAATTTTTTACCAATTCTAAAAATATGAACATGATCACCAACCTTTTGATGAATGGGCAAGATACACTAGCCATAG